>NBLS01000028.1 GCA_002084385.1 Desulfobacteraceae bacterium 4572_19 | reverse complement strand
CACCTGTTTCCTCAGCTAAATTTTTAAAATATTCTATAATATCAACACCCATACGCATGGTTACCTGTTTTTTTAAATTTTTAGCATGAGGGTTTCGCCTCCCTATCATTTTTTCAAAATCATATTCTTTTCTCATGATACCTCCTGAAATAAACTATTTGCTCCTTTTTAGTTGCCTTCCTCGCTGTGATAATACGAATTTCAGTATCATCTTTACGATAGCAGTGACATACAACTAAATCTTTAAGACTTTGATTTAAACCCAAAAGAATAAATCTCTCTTCATTAATAGAATGATCAGGATCATCAAATTCAATAGCATTCTCATCAAAGAATACAGTTTGAGCTTCTTCAAACGAAATATCATGCTTACGTTTGTTTGATATATTTTTATCATCATCCCAAGGGAAGATCAATTTATTCATAATTATATGATAAGTATATTATAATTATTTGTCAAGTTGCAATTATTGAAGGTCTTGGATGCAGAACGCCATGGTTAGCTGCGGTCTACGGCTTATTTTGAACGTTGTTTGGATTTGTTTGAATCCATGGATTTTGAATTTACTTTGCCCTGAGTACCGTCAGCTATAGCAAATTGTCAGCTAAACAGTATTAGTAGTGCAGAAGAGTTATTGAGTTTCAAGTGATTTCGCTAGCTTTTTCCCTAACTCACTTGCTTGCTCAATAGCATTAGGATCTTTTTTGATTTTACCTTTTTCGAAAATTTTGAAAACAGACAATTTTCCCACAATTTCATAGCCAAGTGCTTCAAGTGGCTTTGCCATAGCTTCGATTGTATAGCCCATGTCTTCTTCATTTTCCTGTTCGCAAATAGCTGCTACGACAGCCTTCCTGTTTTGATTAGCAAGCTGACTAGACCAACTTCTTGGATGATCTTTTTCAAAATTATAAAAGCAGTATAACCGATCTATAAACGCTTTCATCCATGACGTTATGTTGTAGTTGTGCGTCGGTGATACCAGTACAAGACCCTGTGTTGAAATAATTTGGTAATACATAACAGACATGCCATCAATTAAACCTGTGCAGATTTTATCTTTTCTACACTTCTCGCACCCTATGCATCCTTGAAATTGAATATTAGTTAAATTATAATGTTCACAGGTGATGTTTTCTTGAGTAGCGGCTTCTAATATATTTTTTAACAAAATATCAGAATTCCCGTTTCTTCTAGGGCTTCCACTAAAACCTAAAATCCCCTTATTTGGTGTCATTTGAGATATGTCTACTTTCATTAATAATACTGTAATATGGTTTGCCCTTTTTACTTAGCTAACGCCGGCATCACCGGTGAAACCCGGTGCATGTTGATTGTTGAATTCTGCTACAAGGGCCAATTGCTGAGTGACCCCTTTATATACTGGATAAGGATACCTATCTATTTTTTACATATCAAGACCGTTAATGAATACCGGTCTATCAGTATTCAATTTGTCCTGTTGAAGATTCTTAACGTAGATGTTTATGGCCGTGTCAATCCGAATGAAGCCTTTCAGACTTTTCAATATCGGATTTTTGGGGTCACAGATACAAAAAATAAAATCAACATTCCTTTGAAGCATTTGATTATTTAAATGTTTTAGGAGTAGTGATAGATGAGCCGGGTCATAAAATCCTGTGAGTGTAATATTAACCTGATTCAATGTATCACCCGGTTTTATCATTTTAGGCATGGGCATGAATATCCCAGCAAATTTAAGTATCACGCCCATCATGCGCATTTTTAAACTAGTTGCATCGACGGTGATTTTCATAACTTGACGCCAATCCTGGTAACCCAGGAAAGCTAAAATCTCACCGTTCTCCTCCAAAACCAAAAAATTATTGAGATCGTACCCGGGGGTTTGACTGATAGATGCAGACAACACTTCAGCAGTATACAGTTCATACATTTCATAGTTCTGCCAGGTTTGATTGGCTAAAGCTGCCAGTCTGTCAAGATCTTCTGGTCGGGCCGGCCTCACATGTTTCTCTATATCTGTATGTATCTTTTTGTATATTGCCAATCCCGGCATTACAATAGTGCGATGGAGTAAAAAGCCTCTGCGTTCAATATATCGCATTGCAGGTGTGTTTTTTTCAATAACCAAGGTATAAAATAAAGATGCCCCTTGTTGGGCTGCATAATCTTCACGATGTTGGTGAAGTTGACTGGCTACTCCGGTTCGGCGAGATTCAGGCGCAACAAAAGCCTGAAAACCATATCCAACCCGTTTAACATTGCCGTTAACAATTACATCTTTGAGCCCACAAGCTGTTGAGCCTAAAATGCGGTTTCCCTCATGTGCAACATAAACTTTGTACTTTTCATATGCTTTTGCTCTTGCAAAAAAATCAGGGGTATTAATTACAGTGGCAACGAGATCTGTACCTTGTGGACATTTGGCCTGAAGCGCTTGTAAAGCATCATTATCTTCAGGAACTGCTTCACGTATATCCATATTTCATCCTCCTCAATTTAATTTTCCAGCCCGCCCCCGTGTGTCCAACATGAAAATCACCGGTGAAATCCTGTGCATTTTCGTTTGTTGAATCGTAGTTTTTGTCCGAAATCCTATTTTCTCCATCGCGTTTTCGCCCGTTCAATAAAAGACAGTTCTGTACTTGGACCTTTACCGGCAACTACCCGCTTAAAACCCGGTATAAAATTATATTTTCTGGAGCGGTTATTCATCTTGCAGTCCCCATGCAGTAAAGCTTAGCCTCCCGGTGCATTTCTAAATCCAATAGTCTGTACATCTCCTGGAGAAAAGGTTCCAATGCTTCTTCAAACATTTCAACGGCCATATCTTCCGGCGAAGTATAGCCATTTGTACTCGAACCTGCACGATCCCACAATTCATGGACATCAATTCCATCCAAAGCAAAGAAAACTTCTTCACAAACCGTGTCTACATTGACATCCCTAAATAAATCTTCAGCTAATTCTACAATTTTCTTTTTCAGTTTTTTATCTGTTTTGGTAATTTGCCTGAGAATTTCTAAAGCTTCATAAGGGGAAATCTTGTCAAAAATATCATTTTTTATAATTCTTTCCATGTATTCTTTTTTATAATATCCCCAACCAATTCTTTTTCTCTCTCTATTGCATCATAGACTTCTTGAACATCTCCCAGCATTTCTCTAATATCTCTCACAAAGCTTTTGAAGTGTATTTTTTTTAACAAGGACATGTCGGAAAACAGAAAATCGATATAAGGGTCACCCTCAACATCATGCTTCTCTATCATATAAACCTTCCCTGGACTTTTTATATTAGTTGAATCTGAAAATTTATAAAACCTTGCTGATAAATACTCCCAAAGCCGATCCTTAAGTTCATCAAGTTGACCTTCTTTCCCTTTTGCATCAACTCGATGATCCCAAAGATATCCGCCACCTTTTTGTTTCTTGCCATGGTTTTTGCCCCGAACATATTTATTTGGAATTAGTTTATCAATTTCTTCAAATGCAAAATCCTCCACCACACCAAAGATAATATGACTTGAAAGCATGGAAAGAGACGCGTATGTGAAATCCCCATCAATCTCAAGATGTGCCCAAGTGCCATAGAAATTGCCCCTGTAAGGCTTTTTACTGTACCCCTCAAAATCTATTTCTCGGGTTTTTTCCCGCCGAACGTTGAACATCTGCGGCTTGTACGGCAGCATGTTTCTTGTTATCATTCTTCTTAGTTCTTACTCTTTATTTTCGTTCAATAAAGACCACTTTTTCCAATCAAGATCATAACTGACACTCCTGCCTCCTCCCGGCATTTTGATCAAAATACCTTTATTTACAAGATCAGCTAATTCCCTTTGGGCGGTAGCACGACTGGTATGTGCGATACCCATATATTTTTTGTTTTTTAACCCACCGTCAAAACCACCAGCACCCGCGTCAAGTAGCCGGTTAATCACTTTTATTTGACGCTCATTCAGTCTTATCTGGGCAAATCCCTGCCAAACCCGTGCTTTTATCATTATTTTATTTAATAAAATATTGGAATTCAGAATAGCCCTATTCATGCATTCAAGAAACCATTTCAGCCACTCTGTAATATCACCTGTACCTGATTGTGTGGCCTTTAAAACTTCATAATATTCATTTCTCTCAGCCATAATCTGTGAAGAAAGGCTATAAAATCTTTTAGGATTGTTTTCATCTCTTGCAAGGAACATTTCCGTTAAAGTTCTTGCAATACGGCCATTACCGTCATCAAATGGATGAATTGTAACAAACCATATATGAGCAATCCCAGCTCTGATGATGCCATCTAATTGACTTTTTTCATTTATCCAGGATATGAATATTTGCATTTCTTTATCAAGTTTTTTTGTTGGTGGTGCTTCAAAATGCACTTTCTCCTGTCCGATAGGCCCGGAAATAACCTGCATAGGACCCTTACTATCATTTCGCCATTGACCAACGGATATTTTTACCATACCGGAATAACCGATTGGAAAAAGGGCTGCATGCCAACTCCAAATTCGTTCCATTGTTATTTTTTTTGAATAGTTGGCTGTTGCATCCAGCAAAATTTCTACAAGGCCTTCAACTTTTTGATCTCTTATCTCCTTTAATCCTGCATCTGGTAACCCAAGTCTGCGGCCAACAGAAGATCTGACAGCATCCGGATCTAATTTTTCTCCCTCGATCGCTGACGTTTTTAATGCTTCTTCAACAAGAACATCTGCTCGTGCTGTTTGCTGAATATCAAACCCCAATTCCTTGATCTGAGTTAATAAAGCTCCTTGGCTGAATCGGATATTGCCCAGGGGCTTCAATAGTTTGGCGCTGTCCCATTTGAGGTCTGGCCAGGATTTAGTTTGCCATATGTATTTCATAGGATGAGTCGATCGCCCTTTTTATGGAATTGGTGTTAGAGTCGTTTAATCTATTAATAAACTCAATATTTGAGTCGATTATTGTATTTATTCAACTCAAAGTCAAGGGAATATTGTAATTAAATGTTGAAATTAACCATACTGGATGGCCATTACTCCTCTCCCTTTCATCAAAAAGATATTTTCTTATCAATAGTGGCGTCGGGCTCGTTCAAGAACCGGAGCGTAGCGATCGGCTGTATTGCTTAGTCCACCGACTATTTTTAACTTTGAACATCTGCGGCTCGCCCGTCAGCATGTTCCTTGTCGAAAATCATTTCAGCTTACTGTTCCAATACTCGATGTAAGTTGTGTAAGCTCTTTTGCTAATCAGGAATTTAATATGCTGTTTCACTTTCAGTCGGTGGGCTTGTATGGTCTTTATTCCCATTCTGTGGGCCTTCTCCAATCTGTGGTTTCCATCAATCCCGTTATATTGCCCGGGAGAAATCTCAGCTAATATTATCGGCCTGGAGATTTCGACATGTTCCATATGAGATTCGTTGACAGATGAAAACCCATTGTAAACATCTTTAACGACTACCTCTTCAAGAGGGAAACTATCAGGAGTTTTTTGAACATGACTAATAATTTTCGTAATGTTAAACTCAAAAATTCCGTTTGGGAATATTTCATCACCTCCATCAACCGGACAAGGGGTGAAATTATTGTCAACTTTTAACATTTACAGCGATTTTTTCATTTTCATCGTTGTTTCGATTAAACCGGGAATACGATAGGAAATTTTACAAGAAGTTTGCCATCTGTTACCCTGTCCAGATTTCTCAGGCTTTCACCGATGGCGATTAGCATCATACAAATAGCGTCCAGCCTATCAATTCCGGCATCGGAAACAAGAAAGTCATCGGGCACAAAGATGTCCTTACATCTTCTCTCAATATGGTGTGCAGCAGTTAGAATTTGGCTAAGTATTTCATTTACGAGCTCCGTATCAAACATAAACAGCCTCTAAATCTATACGTTTTTTTAAAAACGCATTCATCTTGTCACGATAATGGACAATATCAACCTTTGTCTGGTAATCGTCCTCAAGTTCTTCTTTAATATGAACCATGTAAAAAAGATCCGGTTTGACCATCTTTACCACAACATCCACATCGCTGTCAGGCCCGCTATTCCCCCTTGCAAAAGATCCAAAAACGCCTATGGCACTGACACCGAATTTTTCTTCAAATGCTGCTTTTCGCTTCTTAAGAACTTTGAGCACCTCATCAAGGCTCAGAATTTTCTTCCTCATATTTTCCCCTTTTTTATACCCATCGATTCTATGGGGTATTTCGGTTTGTGCAATTGGTCATTATCCAGAATAAAAAAGGTTTACAACCACCACACTAACAATTTGTAATTTACCATTTTTTAAAATTCCACAACCTCTGCCAAAACCTTCCCATGAAACTATGTTTATGTTTTTTTCAGTACTTGCTTTTCATTCAATATCTTTTTGAATAAAACCTTCTGGTCATCTTTCCAGGGATAACTGCTTGAAATAACCTGCTAAAAAGTTCAATTTTTTTAGTCAGAGTTAATTTGATTTATTCGCTGGTTTATGTCTCAATTCATGCAACTTTAATGAATAAATACGTTGCATCCACTCTGTTTTGAATGCTCCACATAATTCAATCTCGGTTAATGTCAAAAGAGCTGAGTCATACAAGTAAGACCCAAATTGTGGTTGTTTCAAAATTGGAATGTTTACCCAAAAATCATATTCGCTCTTATAGGATTTTGATGCAGGA
>NBLS01000027.1 GCA_002084385.1 Desulfobacteraceae bacterium 4572_19 | reverse complement strand
CATATATTGTTCTACCAGGTGTGGATCCCAATATGTTAGCTAACCTCAAACAACAGGGCGAGGGTGGTTTAATGGGATTATTAAACATGTTTTCTGGTGGTGCATTTTCTAATGCGTCTATTTTTGCATTGGGTATTATGCCTTATATTAGTGCATCTATTGTTATTCAGCTTTTGGGTATGGCAATACCTTATTTTCAAAGATTGCAGCGCGAAGGTGAAAGTGGTAGACGTAAAGTAAACCAAATTACTCGATACCTAACAGTGGTTATTGTTGGATTACAGGCTCCTGGATATATTGCAAACCTTGTATCGCAATTACCAGCTGAAGCCATTACTCCATTTAATGCTGCAATTAGTACACCACCAATTTTCTTTTGGATATCTTCAACAGTAATATTGATTGCGGGTACATTATTTGTTATGTGGCTTGGCGAGAAAATTACTGATAAAGGTATTGGTAACGGTATATCGCTGATTATCATGATCGGTATTATAGCACGATTACCTGGTTCACTTGTTCAGGAATTTGCATCAAAAATGGGTGCACTTGGTGGTGGATTAGTTTATTTCTTACTTGAACTTGTAATTTTAATATTTGTAATCTTATTTACAATATTATTGGTTCAGGGTACTCGCAGGGTTCCTGTGCAATATGCTAAGCGTGTTGTTGGAAACAAACAATATGGCGGTGTTCGTCAATATTTACCATTAAAAGTTAACTCAGCGGGTGTTATGCCTATTATATTTGCTCAAGCAATTATGTTCCTGCCTATCACATTGGTTGGATTTGCTAACTCTGAAGCAATGACTGGTTTTGCTGCTGCGTTTTCTGATTATACTGGTTTTTGGTATAACTTTACATTTTTTATAACAATCATTTTATTCACTTATTTTTATACTGCTATCACTATTAATCCGAAGCAAATGGCGGATGATTTAAAAAAGAATGGTGGTTTTATCCCTGGTGTGAAACCTGGAAAGAGAACAGCTGAATATCTTGATAATATTTTGTCTAGAATTACATTGCCTGGTTCAATATTTCTTGGACTAATTGCAATCATGCCCGCTTTTGCTATGATTGCTGGTGTTAATAGTGGTTTTGCTCAATTTTATGGAGGTACATCATTGTTAATTCTTGTAGGTGTTGTTCTTGATACATTACAACAAATTGAAAGTTATTTATTGATGCGCCATTATGATGGACTGACTAAGTCGGGTCGTATTAAGGGTAGATCATCAACATTTAATATGTAATTTTAACTTCCGTTTGATGATTTATATTAAAACAGACGAGGAAGTTGAAATTCAAAGAAAGAGTTCTTTACTTGTTGGAAAAACTTTAGCTGAAGTTGCTAAAATAATTAAACCTGGAATTACTACCAATGAATTGGATAAAGTTGCTGAAACTTTTATCCGTGACAATGGTGCAATTCCTGGATTTAAAGGATATGGTGGCTTTCCTGCAACATTGTGCATTTCTGTAAATGAAGAAGTTGTGCATGGTATTCCTGGAAACAGGGTTTTAAAAGATGGGGATATAGTTTCGGTTGATTGTGGTACGCTAATGAATGATTTTTATGGTGATTCTGCATATACCTTCGCTATTGGAGAAGTTGAAGAAGAGATGCTTTTACTTCTTGAACGTACTAAACAATCACTTTATCTGGGAATTGAGCAGGCAGTAGTTGGCAATAGGGTTGGAGATATTGGATATGCTGTACAGAAATATGTTGAAGGTTTTGGCTACTCAGTAGTCCGGGATTTAGTCGGGCATGGAGTTGGGAGAAATTTACATGAAAAACCTGAAGTTCCTAATTATGGACGAAGAGGTTCTGGAATAAAGCTCAGAAACGGCATGTGTTTGGCAATTGAACCAATGATTAATTTAGGAGTTAAAGATGTAATTCAGGATAAAGACGGTTGGACAATACGTACCGCTGATTCTAAACCATCTGCACACTTCGAACATGACATTGTAGTTAGAAACGGAAAAGCTGATATAATGTCAACATTTGAATATATTGAACAAGTTTTAAATAGTAAATAGTCAATAAATATGGCAAAACAAAAGTCAATTGAACTAGATGGCACAGTAATTGAATCACTTGGAAATGCAATGTTTCGAGTTGAACTCGAAAATGGGCATAAAATCACTGCTCATATTTCAGGTAAAATGAGAATGCACTATATTAAAATATTACCTGGCGATCGTGTTAAATTGGAAATGTCACCATATGATTTAACAAAAGGTAGAATAACATTCAGATACAAATAGATATAAAGATGAAAATAAGAGCATCAATAAAAAAAAGAACTCCCGAGGACAAATTAGTTCGTCGTAAAGGGAGATTGTATATTATTAATAAAAAAAATCCTAAATATAAACAAAGACAAGGGTAACTTGTTGTTGGTTATAACTGATTAAAAAATAATAATTATGGCTAGAATTGCTGGAGTAGATGTACCAAGTAAAAAAAGAGGCGAAATTGCACTTACATATATTTATGGTATTGGCAGAAATGCTTCTCAAAAAATATTAACACAGGCAGGTATTGACTGGAGTGTAAAAGCAGAAGATTGGACCGATGATCAACAAAACGATATTCGTAACGTAATCGCTGACAATTATAAAGTTGAAGGTGAATTACGTTCGGAAACACAAATGAACATTAAGCGATTAATGGATATTGGTACTTACAGAGGTATCAGGCATCGTATTGGTCTACCATTAAGAGGTCAGAACACGAAAAATAATGCTAGGACTCGTAAAGGTCGTAAAAAAACAGTTGCCAATAAAAAAATGGCTACTAAATAGTAATAAAATTATTCAATTCATAGTCTAGTAATAATATAAGTATGGCACAAAGGACCAGAAATGCAAAAAAAAGAGTTGTTAAGGTAGAGCCTATAGGTAGAGCCTATATAAAAGCTTCATTTAATAATATTATTATCTCTTTAACAAATGATTCAGGACAGGTAATTTCATGGGCGTCAGCCGGTAAGATGGGATTTAGAGGTTCTAAGAAAAATACACCTTATGCTGCTCAAATGGCAGCAACTGAATGTTCAAAAGTTGCGCATGATCTTGGCTTACGTAAAGTAAAAGTTTATGTAAAAGGCCCTGGCTCAGGACGTGAATCCGCAATTAGAACCATACATTCATCTGGAATTGAGGTAACAGAAATTGTTGACGTTACACCACAACCACATAATGGATGTCGTCCTCCTAAGAGAAGAAGAGTATAATTTTAATAACAGAAAAAAATCTAAGCTATGGCAAGATATATAGGACCAAAATCCAAAATTGCACGTAAATTTAATGATCCAATATATGGACCAGATAAATTTCTTGAGAAAAAGGCATTCCCTCCAGGACAACATGGTCCTAATAAAAGAAGGAAGAAACAATCAGAATATGGCATCCAGCTTCAAGAAAAGCAAAAAGCTAAATATACTTACGGTATTCTAGAAAAACAATTTCGTAATATTTTTAAACTTGCTTCTCGTAAAAAAGGAATCACTGGTGAAAACCTACTTAAATTAATTGAAGCTAGACTTGATAATACTGTTTATCGTCTTGGTATTTCACCCACTCGTGCAGGTGCTCGTCAATTAGTTTCACATCGTCATATTACTGTTAACGGAAGTGTTGTAAATATTGCATCTTATTCTCTTAAAGAGGGAGATGTTGTAGGCGTGCGCGAAAAATCAAAGAGTTTAATTGCTATCACTGATTCTTTAGAAAGTCCTCATAAAAGCTTTTCATGGCTTGAGTGGGATTCTGAAAAATTACAAGGTAAATTTCTTAATTATCCAGCACGTGATGAAATTCCTGAGAATATTAAGGAACAACTTATCGTTGAATTATATTCTAAGTAGTAATTAATTAACTAATAGAAAATTATAAAGTTAAATATAAATTATGGCAATTTTAGCATTTCAGAAACCAGATAAGGTTATAATGAATGAAGCAGACGAGTTCCACGGAATATTTGAATTTCGTCCTCTCGAGCCTGGTTTTGGTATAACTATAGGTAATGCCCTCCGACGAATTTTACTTTCTTCATTAGAAGGATTTGCCATTACATCATTAAAAATTGATGGCGTAGTTCATGAATTTTCTACCGTAAAAGGTGTTGTTGAAGATGTTACCGAGATTGTTTTGAATCTTAAAAAAATACGCTTTAAGCAACAAATTGAAGGCGAGAATAGTGAAAAAGTAAATATTGTAATTGGTGATCAAGATGTTTTTACCGCTGGTGATATTAATAAATTCCTATCAGTTTTTCAAGTACTTAATCCTGATGAAGTTATTTGCCACTTGGATTCATCTGTTAAATTGAGCATGGAATTAACTATTTCTAAGGGTAGGGGCTATGTTCCTGCTGAAGAAAATGCTGATGAAGATGCTTTAGTTGGTACTGTTGCTATTGATTCAATTCATACCCCAATTAAAAATGTTAAATATCACGTTGAGGATTTCAGAGTTGAACAAAAAACTGATTACGAAAAACTCGTTATTGATATTATTACAGATGGTTCTATTCATCCAAAAGATGCATTGAAAGAAGCAGCAAAAATATTAATTCATCATTTTATGCTTTTCTCCGATGAGCGTATTACACTCGAAACCGAAGAAAAGTCTGTTAATGAAGAGTTTGATGAGAACACACTTCATGTACGTCAACTACTTAAATTAAAACTTACAGATTTAGATTTATCAGTAAGAGCACTTAATTGTTTAAAAGCTGCTGATGTTGAAACATTAGGAGAACTAGTGGCATATAATAGAAATGATTTACTTAAGTTTAGAAACTTTGGTAAAAAATCGCTTACCGAGCTGGATCAATTAGTTGATGTAAAAGGACTTGAGTTTGGTATGAACGTAGCAAAATATAAATTAGATAAGGAGTAATAGCGATGAGACACAGAAAGAGTTTTAATCATTTAGGAAGAACTGCATCACACAGGAAAGCAATGCTTTCAAATATGGCATCTTCCTTAATACTACATAAAAGAATTACCACAACTGTTGCAAAAGCGAAAGCATTGCGAGGTTATGTTGAACCTCTAATTACAAAATCAAAAGAGGATACAACTCATTCTAGAAGAGTTGTTTTTAGTTATTTAACTGATAAATACGCAGTTACTGAATTATTTAGAAACATTGCCCCTAAAATTGCAGACCGTCCAGGTGGTTATACCAGAATTATCAAACTTGGAAAACGCCTCGGTGATAATGCAGAAATGGCAATGATTGAGTTAGTTGATTTCAATGAATTGTTGTTAACCGACAAATCTAAGAAAACTAAGTCAACACGTCGTCGTAGAGGTGGTGCTAAAAAAAATACTGAAACTAAACCAGTGGTAGAAGCAACAAATGATGATCTTGTTGAAGATGCTGTAGTAGTTGAAGAAAAGGTAGCTGTAACTACCAAAGAAGAAAAGAAAACTGAAGATAAGTAGGCTTTTATTTATTCTAAAAAAAAGGACATGTTTTTTTATCATGTCCTTTTTTTTATGCCATGATTTCCAACTTCCTGATTTGATGCATTTTATTTGGAGTTGAACAAGCAGGTGCAGAGCATCGTTATATTGTTACATCATTGTTGTTGAGGTTAGCAAAGTTTTTCATAATCTCTTCCCCACATTTTCTCCAATTTTCACCCACTCTACCTTTCACCCTTTTATCATTTCTTCATTTAAGCATTTTATCATTTCCATACTGTATATAATTACATAAAAATGTGTAAATTCGCAAATTATTTAATAATATAAAAATTATGAGTCAAATAGCTAATATACATGGTAGGCAAATTTTGGATTCGCGCGGAAATCCAACAGTTGAAGTTGATGTTTATACAACCACAGGAATTGTAGGTCGTGCCGCCGTTCCCTCTGGTGCATCTACTGGTATTCACGAAGCAGTAGAACTGAGAGACGGTGATAAAGATGTTTTCCTAGGTAAAGGTGTGCTTAAAGCCGTACAGAATGTAAACAATATTTTATCCGAAGAGCTAAACGGATATTATGTTACCGATCAGGTTGAAATCGATAAACGAATGATTGAAATCGATGGAACTCCCAATAAAGCTAAGCTTGGTGCTAATGCAATATTAGGTGTTTCTATGGCAGTAGCTCATGCAGCTGCGCAAGAAACAAACCAGCACCTTTTTAGATATATAGGCGGCGTTAATGCCAAAATGTTGCCAATACCTATGATGAATATATTAAATGGTGGTTCACATGCCGATAATAGTATTGATTTTCAGGAATTTATGATTATGCCTGTAGGCGCTAAGTCTTTTAGCGAAGCTTTAAGGATGGGTACCGAAGTTTTTCATAATCTAAAATCAGTTCTTAAAAAAGCTGGTTATTCTACAAACGTTGGCGACGAAGGTGGGTTTGCACCTAATCTAAAATCTAATGAAGAGGCTGTACAAGTTGTGCTCCAAGCAATCGATAAAGCTGGATACCGTGCTGGTGAGGATATTTTTATCGCACTCGACCCTGCATCTTCTGAGTATTTCTTGAAAGATGAAAACGTTTATCATCTAAAATGGTCAACAGGCGATAAACTTACTCCTGCCGAAATGGTTGATTATTGGGATAATTGGACAAAAAAATACCCAATTATTTCCATTGAAGACGGTATGGATGAAGACGACTGGGCTGGTTGGAAACTTATGACCGACCGTATG
>NBLS01000026.1 GCA_002084385.1 Desulfobacteraceae bacterium 4572_19 | reverse complement strand
GACTCGTCATCAGATGAAGAAGAAGACGAATTGGTGTCCCAGGATGATATAGATAATATGTTTAATAATCCTGTGGATTCCTCTTCTGATGAGGACGACTCGTCATCAGATGAAGAAGAAGACGAATTGGTGTCTCAGGATGATATAGATAAGCTTCTTTCGGGGGGAGATTTTAAAGGTGCAGAACCTCCTGATCAGGATGATGATGGTGATGAGCTTGTTTCTCAGGATGATATAGATAAGCTTCTTGCGGGAAATGATGCCGGTGAAACAGATTCATCTGAATTAGATGATGATGATGATTTGGATCTTGTTTCCCAGGAAGATATTGATATGCTTATTAATTCTACATCTTCTATTGAACCGGAATCTGTGGACGACGAAGACGAAGATGACGACGACCTTGCCTTAATATCCCAGGATGATATTAATAGATTGCTTGATGCAGATGACGATGAAGATGCAGACGAAGATGAAGATGAGCTTCCTCAAGATGATTTGGATATGCTTGTTAATACCGATGATAATGATGCTGTTGTACTGGAAGATGATGAGTTTGATGAAGCGGATGCCCATGCAATTGAAGATTGTCTGATAACTCAGGAAACTATTGATAAACTTCTGAGTGAGGAACCGGAACCTGAGCCGGAACCGGAACCTGAGCCGGAAGAGGAAATTGAAACAGATGATCTCGCTAATTTACTTGGGGATGATTTAGATACTACAGATGATTCGGCAGTGGAAATTGATGATGATGATGATGATGATGATGATGATGGCGACGACGATGACGATGGAGGTAAGTTAAGTCAGGATGATATTGATAGTTTATTAGGTGGTGGTGTAGGTGATGAAGATGAAGATGAAGTTGAAGATGAAGTTGATGATGATGTAAAAGAGGAGAAGGAAGTTGATGTAGTAATTCTCGAAGAGGAGGATGACTCAGGAAAGAAAGAAAAACAGAAAAAATCATGGAACAGCACTACTGTTATTATAATTGCTCTTTCACTTTCACTTGTATTATCTGTTTCTGTAATGTCTTTTTTATTGATAAGCAGACCTGGTGAAAATGCTGAAGTTACTGTTGCCTTTGATGATGGTGAAAAAAATATTGATGAAGAGAAACCGCAAAAAGAGAGAATAAAGATACCTGAACAACTTGAAGAAGAGATGAATGGAATGATAGTCTTTTCAAAAATGGAAGGGTTTGTTGTACCCGCACCGGTAACAAGGGAGGATATCTCTTATATTGTGGCGGATTTAACAATTCAGCTTGAAGATAAGGTAGTTGGTGAGTTTAATAAACACAGACCATTTTTTCGGGATGTTATTTTTACTGTTATACAAAATGCCTTAACTCATGATCCAGAAACTGAAATAACCCAGGAGGGGTTGCAAAAACTTGTAATTGATGCTTTAAATAATACTTTATCTGATGGTTTAGTAAAAAGGGTGGTTTTTACAAAATTTGTAATTAGTTAGGATGGGAGGCAGTTATGACGACCATACCAAATTTAAATATAGTAGTACAGCAGGCAGGTAAAGTTCAAGAAACACAGAACCTTAGAAATCAGCCCCATGAGGTGGCAATACCTCATATGCAGCAAGAGTTAAATGAAATAGAAGCGAGATCTATCGTTCATCAGGCTGAGGGAAGTGAGAAGTTAAAGTCTGAACAGAAAAAAAAAAGAGACAGGGATGCTATGTCGAAGAAAAAAAAGGGATCAAAGCGTGCAAAGCAGAAAAACCCTGATGGTTCAGGAAAGTTTTTAAATACTGTTGCATAAAGGCTTGTTAAAAAATGTGTAAGCGTTCACAAGCACCTCATCTTGTTATATATAGAACAACTATTATATGACAAGCTGTTTATACGAATGTAAGGCACTTGTGAACGCTTACAAATGTGAGATTATCGAAAAATCACATTTTTTGTTCGTGAACGGTTACAAAAAAATTATTTTTAAAAATTATATTTTTATTCGTAAATGGTTGTGATTATGGAAATATTATCAATTGAATTAATGATTGTATGTCAGTTAATAATTACTTTGATAGTTATTGTTTTTATTTTGATTTTTCTTAAAAAACTTAAAACCAACGTTCAGGATGATGTTTCAGGAGAAATTGCCGAGCAAGTGGTTAATATGCTTGAACCTTTAATTAAAGATGCTGATTCTGTTGCTATGACGTTTGAAAATCAGATAAAAGAAAAACACTATTTGATAAAAAAACTTAATGAAAGATTGGCAGGCAGCAATTTTTGAATTGTATAACGATGGTATGGAAGCAAAAAATATTGCCAAAAAGTTGTCTATGTCTGAAAGAGAAGTGGAATTGGTGATTGATTTAAAGAAAAAGCTGATTGAAATGGAAAAAAATGGATGCGATTTCTAAAATATTTATTTCATCTTCCGAACTTGTTGGTGATAAAAAGGGTATTGCAGGTTTAAAAAATGGTCAGATTGTAACGGCTAAGGTTCTAAAAAGTGTTTCTCCTCGTATGGCTGAGCTTTCAATGCTTGGTAAAAAAATTTCTGTTAAGACATTTACTCCTCTTTTACAAGGTTCAGATATTAAATTAAAGGTTTTGAAAAGTGGTGATCAACTCGTATTAAAATTTCTTGAATCTGAAAATAAAACTTTAACAGGAGATAAATACTCTGCATTAAAATCTCTTGGAAAAGCAGGACCTTTTGTAAATTTACTAAAAATGGTAAATATGCTTAAAAATTCAGGTGATAAGGCTGGTAATAATACTCAATTAAAATCTTTTTTATCGGAGACTTTGGATAAACCTTTGGTCGAAAATGGTAAAATTACCGCAACTAAATTTGATACCGATAAGTCTGGTATTAACAAGCCGGACATTAACCAACTAATTAGTAATAAATCCGGTATTAACAAGTCGGATATTAACCAACTAATTAGTAATAAATCCGGTATTAACAAGCCGGATACCAACCAACTAATTAGTAATAAATCCGGTATTAACAAGCCGGATACCAACCAACTAATTAGTAATAAATCCGGTATTAACAAGCCGGATATTAATCAACTAATGAGTAATAAATCTGGTATTAACAAGCCGGACATTAATCAACTAATGAGTAATAAATCTGGTATTAATAAGCTGGACATTAATAACTTGGCTACTGATAAAAACTTGGCTACTGATAAATTTAATATTAATAAATCAGGTATAGAAAAAAATGAGGTGTCAGGAGCGAAAAGTGATAAATCAGATGCTTTTCTTAATAATATTAAAAACAAGTCATTGTTAGAGACCGGTCGGCTTGCCGGAAATATAGATAAGTTGGGTGTGGCAAAAACCGGTATATTTGGGTCCGAAACAGTGAAGAGTACGTTAGATGTTTCTCTTGTTAATACGGGAGATAAAATTTTACAGGAGACAGGTAAGCTTAATGTAGATACCGTGCCGGGTTTAAATGAATTGAAAATTAGTGGAGAAAAAACTGAAAATAGTTTTAGATCGGCAGTAAAATTTCTTTCTAATCGGTTAAAGTTTCCAAGGCTTGTCAGCAGTGGTGCAGATTCTGATATAGAGAGTAAAAAAGCAGAACAATTAATGAAGTTAATTGATAACACCATAAAAGATATGTCTTTAAAATCAGATAAAGCTGATTCAGGATTGCTATCTAAAATTATTAATAACAGTGGTATTTCATGTGAGAAGAACCTGCTTGAAGCAACTAATATGAGTTATGCAGATCAAAGGGCATATCTTGAGGAGCTTGGAGAAAAAGATTTAAAAACTCTTGCCATGAAGATGTTGGCACTTCCGGATGTTAAGGAGAGTGAGCACGGTAGAAATCTTGTAAAATTTTTAGACTCACTTGAAAATATGCAGTTATTAAATAAAGATTCATTTCAGGAACTTGGAAGATTATTACTTCCTCTCTCTGTAAATTACGATGGTTTTATTAAATTCGGACAACTTTTTATTGATCTTGGAAAGGATGAAAAGTCCGGTAGCAAAAAAGAAAATCGTGTTATTAAAATCTCTTTTTTACTTGAGATGACAAATCTTGGGGATTTGCGTGCGGATTTTTCAATTTTAAAAAAAGGTATTAATGGTGTATTTGGTGTTACCAATAAAGAGGTATGCAACCTTCTTAAAAAAAATATTCCCCGTTTGGTAAAAAATCTTTCCAAACATGATTTTCAAGTTTATAAAATAGATTGTTGCATGATAAGTCCTGAAGCTCTTGCAAGTACAACTCTTGTTGATAATTTATCAGGAACAGAAAAGGGGGTACTAAATATTGTTATTTAACGCTAAGGTTTTTTCCACTACCAATTATCTATTTTAATTTTTTACTATCAATAAATTAATCCAATATGGGAACAATGAAAAAAGGTAAAAAAATTAAAAAAGCAGTAGCTTTAAGGTATAAAACCGGGCAGGATGATGTACCTAAAGTAGCTGCAAAAGGTTCCGGCCTTGTTGCTGAAAGAATTATTGATATCGCAAAAGAGCATGGCGTTCCTGTAAAAGATGATCCTGATTTAATTGAAGTACTTTCTAAACTGGATATAGAAGAAGATATTCCACCTGAGGTGTATGTAGCAGTTGCTGAACTTTTGGCTTTTGTATATTCTATGAACAAATAAATGTTTATATGGAAATTTTCATATATGAAGTGAAATAAACTTGAAAAATCTCCGTATCGGTATAGACTGTTAAGATGTATTTTAAGGGTTCATCAAATAACAGTTGTAAATATTCGGGTTACTGTCAAATTAATACCAGAACTTGCCAATTGTAAACATTTGGATAAGTCGGCTCATGTATTAATGTGTCGGTCGGTCAAAAATAAGGTGCAACCCGAATATTTACTAACAGTTTGTCAAAATCATAGAACTTATTATTTAAAATCTTGTAACCGTTCACGACCAAGAAATGTGATTTTTCGGTAATCTCACACTTGTAAGCGTTCACAAGCTGTTTATGCGAAGGCGAGGTGCTTGTGAACGCTTACAAAATCTTTTTATTTTGAAATAGATAGTTTTATATATAGTTATTGATAGCTGGCACTATTGTTGCTTCTGTTTGTATTAACGAAAATTAAACAGGAGTTAAATTATGATACTTGAAATGACAAGACCTGTTCAGGGTGGATTAAGGCAGGAAAGACAGTTTGATGTGGTTGCCAATCATCTTGCAAATATTGATACAACAGGTTTTAAAGGAGATATACTATCATTTGATCGCATGTTTAAAGCTCAAATGAATGTTGACTTGACACAAGGACCGGTAAAGGAAACAGGCGGAAAGCTTGATATGGCACTTGAAGATGAGGGCTTTTTTAAGATTAAAACCCAGCGGGGTGTGCGTTATACAAGAAATGGTAATTTTACGTTAAGCGGTAATGGAACCCTTGTAACCAAAGAGGGAGATCCTGTTCTTGCAGATGGCCAACCTGTGGTTTTTGATCAAAATAATATTGAAAATATATTTGTGCACAAAGATGGTAATATCGAGGCTTATAGCCTGACTGGGGGGCTTGCGGATTTGGGGAAGTTGGATGTTGTTACCTTTAAAAATTTGGAAAAAATAGAAAAAGAAGGTTCGTCTCTTTTTATTTATAATGGGGATGTACAAGATGAAATACCACCTGATAATATTTCAGTAAAACAGGGGGCACTTGAAATGTCTAATGTAACTTCGGTAACAGAAATGGTAAAAATGATAGAGGAACATAGAATGTATGAATCGTATCAAAAAATGATTCAGACATTTGATGCTACGGATGAAAAGGCTGTTAATGAAGTTGGGAAATTGCAGTAATATGAGTGGTTAATCGTTCACGACCAAGAAATGTGATTTTTCGGTAATCTCACATTACATGAGTGGTTATAAAAAAATGGAGGTAAATTTATGATACGGGCATTATGGACTTCAGCAACAGGGATGAATGCACAACAGATGCAGACAGATGTTGTTGCAAATAACTTGGCAAATGTGAATACTACAGGTTTTAAGAAGAGTCGTGCAAATTTTCAGGATCTTATGTATCAAACAATGTTGATAGCAGGAGCGACAACTCCTGGTGGAGGGCAAGTTCCAACAGGTATTCAGGCAGGTATGGGTGTAAAACCGGCAAGTGTACAGAAAATTTTTACCCAGGGAGATTATGTTCAAACGGGAAATCAGTTTGATTTTTCAGTTCAGGGTGAGGGTTTTTTTCGTGTATTGCACGGCGATGAAATTATGTACACCAGAGCCGGTAATTTTACTTTAGATAGCGAAGGCTTTATTACATCAAGTATAGGTGATAGGCTTCAACCGGAAATAGCTATTCCCATTGAAGCTGTAAATGTTGATTTACAAGGTAATGGCACACTTACCGTATATGATGCCGATGGTGGAATTATTGCAACAGAAGAGATTCTTCTTTCAAGATTTGTAAACCCTTCCGGTCTTTTTGCTGCCGGTCAAAATCTTTTAAGTCCCACCGAAGGTTCCGGAGCTGCCATAGATGGAACTCCCGGTGACGATGGAATGGGAACAGTTCAAAATAATTATCTGGAAATGTCCAATGTAAGTATTGTTGATGAGATGGTTGCCATGATTGTAGGGCAGCGTGCATATGAATCAAATTCCAAATCGGTACAAACAGCAGATACCATGCTTGGTTTGGCTAATGGGCTTAAGAGATAATAGCTGAAAGCTGATTGTGCAACTTGGGAAGTTTTTAGTATAACTTGCCATGGTCAATAGTAGATTACAGCAAAATATGAAAGTTAGGCACATGCTTATTGGGCAACCACAAGGGTTTGCCCCTACGTTTACATAAAAAGGTAGGATAATATGAAAAAAAATATTTATATAAAAAATAGTTTTTGTAAGTTTTTGGTAATGCCATTGTTTGTCATAATTTGTTTTATTAATTTTATGGTTTTGGGCTTGTTTACGTTTCAGGTATTTGCGGGAGATATAACCGTTACCGGAGATGATACAAATAGTTTGCAGATATCGGTAAAAGATAATATTCGGCTTAAGGGAAAGCGAATTTTATTGGGAGATATTGTAAATATTGATAATTGTAGTGATAGCTTGAAAAAAAGCATTAACAGTGTGCAACTTGGAAGGTCTCCCGGGCTTGGAAAAGAAAAGAGGTTATCTAATAGAACTATTGTGGCTTCTTTAAAAAGAAAAAGCTGGTTTCCTGATAATGCCAGAATTTCTCTACCTGATAGTATTGTTGTAATGCGTGACAGCCAGAATGTATTAAATGAAAAATTAAGAAGTTTATTTGATGATTATATAGCTGGTCAAATTAATGAATTTAATAATGGATATACTGGTGCAAATAGTGAAGGAAATGGTTTTCGGGTTAGTGGCTTCAGATCCCATGGTCATCGGGTTTTTCCGGGGGGAGTGCTTGAGTTTGATGTAGTAAGGCGTGGAGCAGGTCCTGTCAGGGGCAGGGTGAGTCTTTCTGTAATCGTATATGTTGACGGTCGTGAATGTGGTAAAATCAGCCTTACAGGTACTGTTCATAGAACCGAGAAGGTTGTATGTGTAAAAAGAGCTTTAAAAAGAGGAACAGTTTTAAAATGGACAGATTTAAGTTTGCGAACAATAGAAAGCTCAGCCGGTTCTAATGATGTTGTTACCGAAAAAAGTGATATTGTTGGGATGTGTTTAAGGCAGAGTGTAAGGGGCGGCGGAATTCTTAAAATCAGTATGTTAAAAGCTCCTTTTGCGATAAAAAGGGGAGATCGTGTAAAACTTGTGGTAAAAAGTGGTTCTTTAAGAGTTGTTACTTTGGGAGTTGCAAAAAATAACGCTCCTTTAAATGGGCAGATTCAGGTACAAAATATAAGATCAAAAAAATTGGTAACAGGACGTGTTGTTAGTTCATCAACAGTTGAAGTTTTATTGTAAGCGTTCACAAGCACCTCATCTTCACATAAATAGCTTGTCATATATAGGACAACTATTATATGACAAGCTATTTATGTGAATATAAGGCACTTGTGAACGCTTACAAATGTAAGATTACCGAAAAATTACATTTCTTATTCGTGAACGGTTACGTTTTATTATAGGTATTTGTATAAAATTTAAATATGATGTATTTATTTGTTAATGGTTATTATTACAGAAAGGCGGGAGTGGTTATGAAAAATAAATCGTATGATATATTTACCTCGGCAGTTATATTATGCTTTTTAATTATATTTTTTTCTTTTACAGGTTGTGTATTGAATACACCATCACAGCCACCAGTAAACCCAATGTCTGTGGTGCAACCTGCACCACCAAATTCTCATAGTGCTAATAAATCCGGGGATACAACATATTATGATGTTATGCCACCGGCAGAAGGATCTTTGTGGTCAAATACAGGAAATATGCTTTTTGTTGATAATAAGGCATTTAGGGTGGGAGATACTGTTATTGTGGATATTGTGGAAAATACTTCTTCCAGTTTATCGGCTAATACCACTAACAAAAGAGATAGAAAGATAAATGTTAAGGCACCGAGTGTTTTTGGATATTTAAAGAGTCTTCAAGGTAAAAATCCATTTCTCGATGGTTCTAGTTTGCTTGATGTGGAATTTAATAATGAATTGAAAGGTCAGGGAAAAAGTGATCGCAGTGGTCAAGTTACAGCTTCAATAGGAGCTAGAGTAATTGATGTTTTGCCAAATGGTAATTTAAGTATAAGGGGCAAAAGAACAACCAAAGTAAATTTTGAAGAGCAGTTTATAATAGTTTCCGGTATTATCCGACCCACAGATATTGGTTCCGATAATAGAGTAAAATCAACATATCTTGCTGATGCCAAAATTGAATATTTTGGAAAAGGAGATATAACTGATCAGCAAAGACCAGGATGGATGTCAAGAATATTAACGCATGTGTGGCCTTTTTAAATTATTTGAGTATTGAATTATTGACGAAAATAAGAGTAGAGTAAGTGATGTCTTAAGGGTTTACTTAAAATTGTTAAGTTATTTCTAAGTGAGTCCCTGATTTTGAGAAGGAGAGGGTATGAAAAAGAAAACGGTGATAATTAAATTAAATAAACTTTTGGTAATTTCAATTATAACGGTATTATTCCTGTTTGCAGGAGAGCATAATGCAAGTGCAGCACGTATTAAAGATTTGACTTCCATAAGTGGAATCCGTACCAATCAGCTTTTGGGATATGGTGTGGTTGTCGGATTGGACGGTACCGGAGATAAGTCCGGTGTGCAGTTTACACTTCAAACCTTAGCTAGTATGATGGAGCGTATGGGCATTCATGTGGATAAAAATAAAATTAATGTAAAAAATGTGGCATCAGTAATGGTTACTGCAAGTATGCCTGCTTTTTCCAGAATAGGAAGTACGTTAGATGTTAATATTGCGTCCATGGGAGATGCTAAAAGTCTGGTGGGAGGATCTCTTATTATGACTCCTTTACTTGGTGTGGATGGAAATGTATATGCACTTGCCCAAGGTCCTATTGCCATTGGAGGGGCAGGTGCAGGAGGAGGTGGAGGGCAAACAATAAAAAATCATTTGCTTGGTGGAAGAATAGCAAATGGGGCAACTGTTGAACGGGAAATTCCCATGCGGTTAAACGGAAAAAGCAGACTTGTCATGTCTCTTTTTAATCCTGACTTTACTACAATAAAACGGGTCGCAGATACTATTAATGTTGCTGTAGGAAAAGGAACTGCCCAAATACTTGATTCTGCTGCCTTGCAAATAAACATACCTGAAAAAATGCAAAATAATGTGGCAAAATTTATTGCAGACATAGAAACATTAACTGTTATTCCTGATATGCGGGCAAAAATTGTTGTAAATGAAAAAACCGGAACAGTTGTTATTGGAGATAATGTTACAATATCAACAGTTGCCGTTACCCATGGAAATTTAACTATAACAGTAACCGAGGGTACGGATGTTGTGCAACCGGCACCATTTGCCGGTGGCGAAACAGTTGTTACTGATAAAACTGATGTAGAGATGACGGAAGAGGAAGTAAATGTAATGTTAATGCCGGGCAATTCTACCATAGGCGAGCTTGTAAAAGCACTTAACGCTATTGGGGTTACTCCACGGGATATGATAAGTATCTTTCAAAGTATCAAAGCTGCCGGAGCACTACAAGCTGACCTTGTGATAATATAGAGTGCTTACAGGGTTAAAAAGGTGAATATAATGGATATTAGAAGTATGGGAAATATGGGAAATATGGGAAACATGATGCCTCCTCAGGTTAAAATGCCTGAAGTAAACGTTAAAGAGGCTGAAAAATTAAAAGATTCGTGTAATGGATTTGAGGCAATATTTGTAAATCAAATGTTAAAATCCATGAGAAGTACATTGTCAGGTGAAGGCCTTCTTGATGGAGGCACAGGAATGGATATCTATAAATCAATGTATGACCAACATCTTGCGGATAATATTGCCAATAGCGATAATGGAATTGGCATAGGTGATATGTTGTATCGCCAGCTTTCAAAATCATTGCCAAAAGAAAAAATGTGAGATTACCGAAAAATCACATTTCTTGTTCGTGAACGGTTACAAATAAAGATAGTATTCTTACGCTTTCATAACGTACCCAATCTCAGGCTCTCAACACTCAATAAATACAATTTATTTTTTTGTGAATCCTTAATAATATTCTTGACATTATTTGGGTAAAGTTTATACTTAATTGTATTAACTTCTAAATAAGGAGTCTGTTATGCAAGCCACTAATAAAGACCTCAGATTTCATACAAAAGAAATCCTTGATGCGGCAATAAGGGGAGAGGATGTTGTGATTACCTATCATGGAAGGTCATATGTGAAAATTGTTCCAATGACCTCTTTCTGTTCTATCAACAAATCAAACGAGTTTTGTGGAATGTGGAAAGATCGAGTAGATATGAAAGACACTCAAGATTATCTTCGCACCATTAGACAAGGGAGAAAGTTTTGATCGTTGATACAGACGTTTTGATTTGGTATTCACGAGAACACCGAGATGCGATTGAACTACTTTATGGTTTAGTTATAATTAATTTGAGCCTCTTGACAATTCAAACTTCAAAAAGTATATATTGATAATAACTTTAATTTACAGAATAATAGATAATATAAACCGTTAACTAATTATTTATGTGGCGGTTTATATTTTGAAAATAGAGGACATTAATGGCTACAAATAATAATCATAAACACTATCTTGCCGATGCGTTTGATTCGCTAAAGAGAAAAATTCTTGTTGTATCATCAGACTTTACAATTCTTGCCGCAAATAAAATTAATAAAAATTATACGGAAGAAGAATTGATTGGGCAAACTTGCTATAAAATACTGAAAGGTCGTCAATCACCGTGTAATAACTGTCCTGTACCGGAAGTAATTCAGACAAAACAACCAGCGATACGACATGTGGAAACAAATATTGATAATATTGAGTCTATGACTTGTATTTACTCCTACCCATTGCATTCTGGTGCACTGTTGTTCTTGATTTTGATCTTGCAGCAGTAAATGACAAAGATGAAAAAAGACATAGTTCTAACGCTTTTTTCAGAAATTTAATTCACAGTGCAGCCGATGCAGTAATTGCTGCCGATAGAACAGGGAAGATATTAATTTTTAATGAAGCCGCATCGGAATTAAGTGGATATTCTGTTCACGATGCTCTTGAAAATCTTAATATTCGGAAACTTTATCCTAAAGGAACTGCATATAAATTAATGAAGCTCCTTAGAAGTGAAGCCTATGGTGGTAAAGGAAAACTTAAAGGGTATAAATTAGATGCATGTCATAAAAATGGGGATATTTTTCCGATAAGTTTAAGTGCATCTATTATTCATGATGGTACAAATGAAGTTGCAACCATAGGTTTTTTTCATGATCTTCGTAAGTCAATAGAGATAAAAGATGAATTGAAAAAAACACAGATTCAACTTCTTCAGGCAGAAAAGATGGCATCACTTGGAAAACTTGCAGCCGGCGTTGCCCATCAATTAAATAATCCGCTTGGAGGCATAACTCTTTTTTCACAAATAATGTTAGAAGAGTATGAGCTTCCAGAAGATGCAATTTCAGATCTTAAACGTATTTTAAGGGATGCTAAACGGTGTAGTCGTATCGTAAAAGAACTTCTTGAATTTACCAGACAAACCAACTATAAAATGCGTCCACAAAATATTAACGATGCAATATCGAGAACTATTTTTCTACTGAAAAATCAGACAATCTTCCAAAATATAATAATAGAGTATGAACCGCAAAAAAATCTTCCTGAAATCTATGGCGACATACAACAGCTTAATCATTTATTTATGAATATTATTCTTAATGCCGCAGATGCAATGGAAGGTAAAGGTAAGCTTACTATTATTACAAAACTTGAATCAGATAGAGAAAAAGTTAAAATAACCGTTACTGATACCGGTCCTGGAATACCTGAAAATGTGCTCCCAAATATTTTTGAACCATTTTTTACCACTAAAGAAGAAGGTAAAGGTACAGGTCTTGGGTTGAGCATGGCTTATGGAATTGTGGATCAACATAATGGAAAAATTTTTGCTGATAACAATATTGACCTGGGAACAACTTTTACAATTTTGCTTCCTGTAAATAAAATGAAACCCGTTCACGAACAAGAAATGTGATTTTTCGGTAATCTCACATTTGTAAGCGTTCACAAGTGCCTTATATTCGCATGACCAGCTTGTCATATAATATGTCCTATATATGACAAGCTGGTTATGCGAAGATGAGATGCTTGTAAACGCTTACATAAAATGGTAACAGTTCACGAACAAAAAATGTGATTTTTCGGTAATTTCACATTTGTAAGTGTTCACAATTGTCTTATATTTGCATAAACAGCTTTCATATAATAATATATGATAAGCTGGTTATGCGAAGATGAGGTATTGTGAACGCTTACATAAAATAAAACCTGAAACAGGAGAATACAAAAGTGACTAATTCAGTCGATTTATTACCAGTGCTTATTATTGATGATGAAAAAGATCTTCGGGATGGATGTGAAAGAATTTTATCCAGAATGGATTGTAAAATATTTAAAGCAACCAATGGCAAGGAAGGACTTGACTTACTTAAAAAAACACCCATCTCCTTAGTTCTTCTTGATCTGAAAATGCCTGGTATGGATGGATTGGAAGTTCTCCAGCATATACGCAGGTATGATAAAAATATTCTTGTTATAATTATTACAGGTTATGCAACCATAGAAACAGCCATTAAGGCAATGAAGCAAGGAGCCTATGACTTTATATCCAAACCGTTCACTCCTGCACAATTGAGAATTACGGTGGAGCGTGCTATTGAAAAACTACAGCTTACCAAAGAAGCACAGGAATTAAAACTTGCCAGACAAAAAACTCTTACCGATCTTGGAACAGCAAAAAATCGTATGAGAACAATTATTGAAACATTGCCAAATGGCGTATTAGTAACCGATACCAATGGACATATTGTTCTTATTAACCCGTCTGCCCAGAAACACCTTAATCTTACAGACGGTCAGCAAATAGGCGAGTGTATAGAAAAACATATATTAGATGATGGACTTCGTGAATTTATTACAAATCTTTCAAAAGAAACCTTTAATAAGGAAGATTTAACCCCAAGCTATGAATTTGTAGGTGCCAAGAAAAAAGATATACTTGCACATGGAAGACCTGTTTTATCTGATGATGGAGAGTATATTGGGGCAGTTGTAAACCTTATGGATATCTCCCCCATGAAAGTATTAGACAGGTTGAAATCAGAGTTTGTGGCAAAAGTATCCCATGAACTTCGCTCTCCCCTTGCAACGATTCATGAACAGCTTAATTTTGTTTTAAAAGAAAAGCCGGTAGGAGGCGATAAAAGCGGACAGCATATGGATAAAACCCTAACAGATATAGTTGATTTTCTTTCTGTTCGAGCAGATGCCAAAAATCAAAGCCTTATTATGCATAAACCAAAAGAGACTATTCCAACCGTAACAACAGACCCTGTAGCTATTGAAAGTATTTTTGGTAATCTTATTACTAATGCAATTATTTATACGCAGGAAGAGGGTGAGATTGAAATTAAAATTAAAAATTCAGGTACAGATATTAAAATAACTGTTAGCGACAACGGGTATGGCATTGGTGAAAAATATCTTAATAAAATTTTTGAAAAATTTTACAGGGTGAAAAATAGTAATACCAGATATATCACCGGCACCGGCTTAGGTCTTCCTATTGTTAAAAATTTAAAGCACCTCATCTTCGCATAAACAGCTTGTCATATATAGGACAACTATTATATGATAAGCCGTTTATGTGAATATAAGGCACTTGTGAACGCTTATAAACGTGATATTATCGAAAAATCACATTTCTTGTTTGTAAACGGTGATAAAATTTTTAAGTTTATCACATTTACCATTTTGGTGGATAACATAGTAAATATTTAACTATTAAGGAGTTATTATGAACAACATGAAAAGCAGATGTTTTTTAGTGTGGGGTGCAATTTTTATTTTTACTTTTTCCCTAACAGGATGTTCAGTGTTAAAGAAAAGTAAAACTTCAAATTCTTCAGGAACCAAGGCAACAAGCAATAATGAAGTTGCACCCGTGTATTATGATTTTAACGATGTACTTGTACCGGGAGAATTGAAAATTGTTAAAAAATCAACGTTGGTGGTTCAGTCATCGGATTTTATTTCGGGGATACTCACATTAAAAGGGAGAGTTGAAACAAATTCATTGTTGAGTTGGTTGTGGCGTATTATCTGCAATGGTGGTTATAAGTTATGAATAAAGAGTGTGTTAAATTTGAAAAAGTGTTAAGTGGGAAAAAAATTATTCTTGGAGTATGCGGTGGAATAGCGGCGTATAAAAGCGTTGAGCTTTTAAGGCTACTTCAAAAAGAAGGTGCAGATGTGCAAGTTGTGATGACTGCCGGTGCTACAGAATTTGTTACAGAGCTTACATTTAGGACATTATCTAAAAAAAGGGTATATACTAATTTGTTTAGTGACAAAGACGGTGGTGATATAGCACATATTAAATTGGCAGAAGAAGCTGATCTTGTTATTATTGCACCTGCAACTGCAAATAGTATTGGGAAATTTGCCCAGGGTATTGCAGATGATGCATTGAGTACTTTAATACTTGCAGTAAAAGTACCTGTGATAATATGCCCATCAATGAATTCTGGTATGTATGAAAATAGGGCAGTTCAGCGTAACCTCGATATATTGGAAGAAGATGGATTTCGTATTGTAGAACCGGAAAGTGGAAAACTTGCATGTGGAGTCTCAGGAGTAGGAAGGCTTCCTGCTTTGGAATATATTGTTGATAGAATTAAGTGTTCTGTTACAAAAAAAGATTTTGCCGGTAAAAAAATTCTTATAACTGCAGGTCCAACAAGAGAACCTATTGATCCTGTTCGCTATATTGGTAATCGTTCATCCGGTAAAATGGGTTATGCTATTGCAAGAGCTGCAGAGTATCGAGGAGCTGACGTTGTTCTTGTGTCGGGGCCTGTGAATATAAAACCTCCAATAAATATTTCCCTTATAAAAATTGAAACTGCACAGGATATGGCAAAGATAGTTTATAATGAATTAGACTCAACTGATATAATTATTAAGGTTGCCGCTGTTGCAGATTATAGGGTTGAAGAGGTCGCAGAGCATAAAATAAAAAAGAACAAAACAGATGATTTTATTCTTAAATTGGTAAAAAATCCAGATATTTTAATGGAAGTAGGATTAAGAAAAAGTGAGCAGTTTATTGTGGGGTTTGCTGCAGAAACTAAAGAGTTGGAAAAAAATGCTTGCAAAAAATTATTAAAAAAGAACCTTGATATTATTGTGGGAAATATTGTCGGATGTCCTGAATCCGGTTTTGGTACAGACACGAATATCGTAACTTTTTTTTATAAAGATGGAAAAAAAGATGTATTTCCCCTGATGGAAAAAAAGTCAGTTGCTAATGTTTTGCTTGATCAAATAAAAAGTAAATCAGCATTAAATATTAGTGCTGATGTGGTATAATAATGTTTGATACCAACATATATACTTTATTAATGCAGGATGTATCCAATCATTTAAAAATACTTTCTGATATGGGGTGTGATGATTTGGATTGTGATGCTGAGAATCTTGCAAGGTTAAATAGATGGGGAAGTTATGATTTTAAAGCAAAAGAGACGTTAGAAACAATATTAAACGAACTTGGTGAATGTAGTCGATGTATTCTGTGTAAAAGTAGAAAAACAATTGTTTTTGGTTCCGGTAATCCTTCTGCTTCGGTTGTATTTATTGGGGACTTTCCGGGACATGATGAAGATCTGTCAGGTCAGCCTTTTGCAGGAGATTCAGGAGAGCTTTTTACGAAAATATTACAGGCTATGAATCTTGCAAGGGATAATGTATATCTTTCTAATATTTTAAAATGTATGCCAGCGGATAATCACAAGGTAACATCTATTGAAATTAATACATGTTTGCCTTTTTTAAAACGTCAATTAGATATTATTAATCCCAAAATAATTTGTACTCTCGGAACGATTGCCACACAAAGTATTCTTGGCTTGAATAAAACGATAGATTCCCTTCGGGGTCGTTTTTATGATTATAACGGAATAATGTTAATGCCAACTTATCATCCTTTGTTTATTTTAAGAAATCCTGTTTATAAACGTCAGGTCTGGAATGATATGCAGATGATTATGAAGCAGTTGTAGTGGAGAATATTATTGCAAAAGATATTAAAATCTTATATGAATACTCTTTTTGTTGAAAAGGGATATTCTGAAAACACTTGCAGGGCATATTATACGGATATATCAGAGTTTTGTAATTTTCTTTGTAAAAATGATATTGGAGTATCTGATAAGATAGCAAGGTTGTTACCGTTTAAAGCAGATACTATGGATTCGGGTAAATTTGTTTTATTTGATAATGAAAAACAGTTGGGTCAGGCTGAATTACAGCAGGCTAAGTTAGAACAGGCACAATTACAACAAGTATTTTATAATGTCGATAAGTTGCAGATTAGATCGTACATGGGGTTTTTAAATAAGGAGGGGAAAAAGAAAAGTTCTATTGCAAGACGAATATCAGCTCTTCGGTCATTTTTTGATTATCTTGTTAGAAGTGGTGTTATTTTAGAGAATCCAACAGCTTTTATTATATTGCCCAAGTTAGATAAGACAATACCAACTTTTCTTTCTGTGGATGAGATATTCAGGTTGTTAGATGGTATAAAAACTGATACTTTGCTTGGGCTTAGAAATCGTGCTATTTTTGAACTTTTTTACTCTACAGGAATACGGGTATCAGAACTTGCAGGGCTTGATGTAAAAAATATTGATGTAAAAGAGCGTACAATATGTGTATTGGGGAAGGGAGGTAAAGAAAGGATTGTTCCGGTGGGAAGGAGAGTTGTTAATATTATCCGGGAATACAGAGAAAGAGTTTTCAGAGAGCATGGCTGTAAATCAGTATTAAAATCTTTAGATGATCCACTTTTTCTTAATAAAAATAAAACTCGACTTTCGGCAAGATCTATCCGGCGGATATTATCAAAAATTGCAAGCCAGTGTGGAATTGCTGTTCCTGTTTCACCTCATGGTTTAAGACATTCTTTTGCAACGCATATGCTCGAAAGTGGTGCAGATTTAAGATCGGTGCAGGAGTTTCTGGGACATAAAAGTCTCTCCACAACACAAAAATATACTCATTTGGCAATGGATAAGCTTATGGCAGTTTACGATAAAGCGCATCCAAGGCGATAATATATATAAAGAGGTATAAATATGGAAAATTTTCATGGAACAACAATTCTTGCCGTAAGGGATAAAAATAAAGTAGTTGTTGCCGGGGACGGACAGGTTACTTTAGGAAGTATTGTTACAAAACACCATGCAAAGAAAGTAAGAATGATTTATAATAATAAAATAATCGTAGGGTTTGCCGGTGCAACGGCAGATGCACTTAATCTTTCTGAGCGTTTAGAAGGTAAGCTTGAAAGATATAATGGAAATTTAACTCGTGCTGCTGTGGAACTTGCCAGAGACTGGCGAACGGATAAATATTTAAGACGGCTCGAAGCTATGATGATAGCAGCAGATAATGATATAACTCTTCTTATCTCCGGTAATGGTGATGTGATAGAGCCAGATGAGGGTTATATAAGTATTGGGTCGGGAAGTGTTGCAGCACAAGCTTCGGCTGCTGCGTTAACTAAGCATTCCAATTTGGAAACTTATGAAATTGTAAAAGAATCGATGAAAATTGCCGCTTCTTTATGTATCTATACAAATGAGTCGGTAACAATAGAGGAGCTTGTTAAAAAAAAGTCTTAACCGTTCACAAATAAAAAATGTGATTTTTCGGTAATCTCACATTTGTAAGCGTTTACAAGCTGTTTATGCGAAGATGAGGTGCTTGTGAGCCCTTAATTAGTTTATTATAGTAATTATGACAGAATGGCTGTCGTAATGAAACTTGCCATGGCGAATAATACGCCATAACAAAAAATAATTGGAATAAAAAATTATGAGTAATCTTAAACCATCTGAAACAGTTATCGAATTAGATAAGTATATAATCGGGCAAAATGATGCAAAACGTTCAGTTGCAGTAGCATTGAGAAATCGTTGGAGACGAAAACAGGTTCCTGAAGATCTTAGAGATGAAATAGCTCCAAAAAATATAATTCTAATTGGACCTACGGGTGTAGGGAAAACGGAAATTGCAAGGCGACTTGCCAATTTAACAGATTCTCCTTTTTCCAAAGTGGAAGCTACAAAATTTACAGAAATTGGATATGTAGGGCGTGATGTTGAATCGATGATAAGAGATATCGTTGAGCTTACAGTAAATAAATTAAAATCAAGGGAGCAGGAAGCTGTTAAGGGAAAAGCTAAACAGATTGCAGAAGAGAGAGTCCTTGATCTTCTTTTACCAAAATCGGGTCCAACTAAGGATGATGAAGAAGATGAAGCGGCAAATAAGCAGATTGAAATTGTAACCAAACCGGTGGAAAAATCTTCTACACGGGAAAAATTGCGTGTAATGTTGCATAAAGGAAAATTGGACGGTAGATTTGTTGATCTTAATGTTTCTGATAATGCAGCAATGCCCATGGTGGAAATTTTTTCAAATACCGGCATGGAGGAGATGGGTGTTAATTTAAAAGATATGATAGGTTCAATAATGCCCAAAAATTCAAAGAAAAGAAAAGTCAAGGTAAAAGAAGCCCTTAAACTTCTTGCCCAGGAAGAAGCAGGGCATCTTGTTGATATGGATAAGGTTGTTGAAGATGCTATAAAACAGGTTGAGCAGTCCGGTATTGTGTTTATTGACGAAATAGATAAAATTGCCGGTAAAAATGGCGGTGGTGGCACCCCTGATATCTCAAAGGAGGGTGTGCAAAGGGATCTCTTGCCTATTGTTGAAGGTAGTACAGTAATGACAAAATACGGTACTGTTAAAACAGATCATATTTTATTTATGGCATCCGGTGCGTTTCATACTTGTAAACCATCAGATTTAATACCTGAATTACAAGGTAGATTTCCCATAAGAGTCGAACTTGATTCCCTTGGAAAAGATGAGTTTTTCAGGATTTTAACAGAACCTAAAAATGCTCTTCTTCTCCAGTATATAGCGTTATTAAAAACAGAAGAAGTGGAACTTATTTTTAATGATGATGCTGTTAAACAGATTGCAAAAATTGCTGAACAGGTAAATGCAAGTACAGAAAATATTGGTGCAAGAAGACTTCATACACTTATGGAAAAATTATTGGAAGATGTTCTTTTTGATGCCCCTGATATGGATAAACAAGAAGTTATGATTAATGCAGAATATGTTGATAATAAATTAAAAGATATTGTTGAAGATGAGGATTTAAGTAGATATATTTTATAATTTGCCATAACGAAAAATGAAAGTCTTTACAATATAGTTTTTCTATGGACTTTCATATAAATCACCATGGTGGATAGTACATCACAACAAAAAATGAAAGTCTTTATAATGTAGTTTTTTATGGCTTTTATATAAAATGTAGAAGGAAGATATGAATTATAGTGCAGCAGATATATTAGTAGAGGCATTGCCGTATATAAAACATTTTGCAGGTAAAACCATTGTGGTGAAATATGGTGGGCATGCCATGGTTGATGAGCAGTTGAAAAAGGATTTTGCTAAAGATATTATTTTAATGAAGTATGTGGGGCTAAATCCGGTTATTGTTCATGGGGGTGGCCCCCAAATTAATAAAGTTTTAGACTCCATGGGGATTTCATCAAAATTTGTAAGGGGGATGCGTTATACTGATCAGGAAACAATGGATGTTGTTGAAATGGTGCTCGGTGGTAATGTAAATAAATCCATAGTTGCACAAATTAGTGAACAGGGTGGAAAAGCAGTTGGTTTAACGGGAAAAGACGGTGATCTTTTTCTTGCTCAAAAAATGAAAATAGTTTGTCCTAAAAGTGAAGATGATAGCGAAGATTACGACAAAAATAAACCTCCTGAAATAATTGATCCCGGGCTTGTAGGAGAGATTACCCATATTAATCCTGAAATAATTAATATACTTACCGATAATAATTTTATTCCGGTTATAGCCCCCGTTGGAAAGGGAAGTTCAGGAGAGACTTTTAATATTAATGCTGATTTTGTGGCAGGTAAGCTTGCTGTTGCTTTAAATGCTGAAAAACTTATATTATTAACAGATGTTGACGGTGTGTTAAAGCCGGATGGTAGCCGTATATCAACTATTACTGCCGGTTCTGCTGGAAAAATGATAAAAGATAATATAATTTCAGGTGGTATGATTCCAAAGATAGAGTGTGCAGTTGAAGTTGTAAAAAATGGAGTAGAGAAAGCTCATATTATTAATGGAACAAGACATCATGCTCTTATTCTTGAACTGTTTACAGATCAGGGGGTAGGAACGGAAGTAACACAATAGGAAAATTACGATAGTATATGCTGTTTACCCGTTTTCTTTTGTGGTAGGAATAAAAAAAGTAACACAATGAAAAACCCATTAACAACGGAGCAGTAGTAATCTGCACCTAAAGGTAAGAACGGAAGTATTACAATGAAAAACAAAATAATTGATAATGCACAAAATTTTATAACAAATACATACACAAGGTATCCGGTTGTTTTTCAAACAGGTTCGGGTGTAAATCTTTTTGGCACACCCTGGAATTGCAAAGATAATATCAAAACAGGCTGAAAAATTAATTCATGTTTCAAATCTTTTTTACACAATTCCCCAGGTGGAGTTAGCGTCTCTTCTTGTTGAAAAAAGTTTTGCAGATAAAGTGTTTTTTGGAAATTCAGGAGCAGAAGCAAACGAGGCTGCCATAAAACTTGCCAGAAAATATTTTTCATCTAAGGGTGAAAGTGAAAAATATAGAATTATTACAATGAAGCAGTCTTTTCATGGGCGTACAATGGCAACCCTGACTGCAACCGGACAAGATAAAATAAAAGAAGGCTTTTCGCCCGTACTTCCAGGTTTTGATTATGTACCGTTTAACGATATAAACGCATTGCAGAAAATGATCGGAGCCAAAACTTGTGCAGTAATGGTAGAACCTATACAAGGTGAGGGAGGGATTTGTATCCCAGATAGTGATTACCTTGAAAAAATAAGAACTGTTTGCGATGATAATAAAATACTGTTAATATATGATGAAATTCAAACTGGAATGGGAAGAACCGGTAAACTTTTTGCCTATGAAAATTATGGAGTTGCACCGGATATTATGACCCTTGCAAAAGCCCTTGGCAATGGTCTTCCAATAGGAGCTATGCTTGCAAAAGAAGAAGTTGCAAAAGCGTTTGGTCCCGGAACCCACGCATCTACGTTTGGCGGAACTCCTCTTGTAACGGCTGCCGCAACAGAAGTTTGTAAAATTATTTCAGATAAGAATTTTTTAAAACATGTAAGAGAGATGGGGACATATTTTAAAGACCGGCTTTTAACTCTCCAAGAAAAATATTTAATTGTAGAGCAGGTGAGGGGAGTCGGGCTTATGGTAGGTTTAAAGCTTAGTATTGAAGGCTCTCAAATTGTTGATCAATGTTTATCAAAAGGGTTTGTAATAAATTGCATACAGGGTAATATCTTACGATTTGCCCCGCCATTAATAATCGAAAAAAATGATATTGATGCTCTGGTACAATGTTTATATGATATTTTTGCTCAATTTTAAACGGTGATTTGTAATCAGGGTTTAATAAATACAAATTATTGTTTGATAAACCCTAAAGGAGTTCTTGTGAAAAAAGATATATTATCTTTATGTGACCTTGAAAAAGAGGATTTTATTAATCTCTTTGAACGTGCAATAGAGCTTAAGGCAAGATATAAAAAGGGAATTTTTGATAAAATTCTCTCAGGAAAAACACTCGGTTTGATTTTTGAAAAAAAATCAACAAGAACGAGGGTTGCATTTGAAACAGCTATTATTCAATTAGGTGGAACTCCCATATTTATGGCAGTACAAGATACCCAGATTGTTCGCAATGAACCAATAAAAGATACAGCCCGTGTGCTTTCAAGATTTGTTGATGCACTTGCAATCAGAACTTTTTCCCAGAAAATGGTAGAAGAGTTTGCAGAATCTTCAACCATACCTGTAATAAATGCACTGACTGATATGTATCATCCTTGTCAAATACTAAGTGATATTATGACTGTGATTGAACATAAGAAAAGTTATAATAATATTAAAATTACGTGGGT
>NBLS01000025.1 GCA_002084385.1 Desulfobacteraceae bacterium 4572_19 | reverse complement strand
AAACGATACAGGGTTTAAGTTAATTAATGAAAAAGATATTATAGCCAAGGCAAGTCGGCTGTCAAATATTGCTGAAAGTAAATTTATGGATACTTTTTTTAAGACACCCTCCATATTTAACAGGTTTACACATGAAAGAGAACGTTCCATTGCGTTTTTAAGACTTGCCATGGCTGAGATACTTTCTGAAAACGATCTTATCATTACTGGTTTTCCTGTTCAACTGATACCAAAAAACATCAGCCATGTACTTCGCATATGTCTGATAGCTGATCTGCAAAACAGGGTAACAAACGCAATTAATGAGGAAGAAATCACTGAAAAAGACGCTTTAAAAATTATTCAAAAAAATAATAGTGATAGTTCTTTATGGGTTGAGGCCTTACTTAAAGAGAGTGATCCTTGGGATGCATCCTTATATGATATTATTATTCCAACCGACAAAACCAGTACAAGTGATGCAGTTGCTCTTATTTCAAAAAAAGTCAAAAGTGATGTAGTAAAATCTACTGAAAGCTCTGGAAAAGCCGTTGAAGATTTTCATCTATCGGCATTAGTTGAAACAGCCCTTGCAAAAGAAGGACATGATATCAACGTAAATACTGATAACGGCAAAGTAAAATTGACCATTAATAAAAATGTACTAATGTTAAGCAAACTTGAAGAAGATATTTGTGCCATAGCAAAAAAAATTGATGGTGTTAAATCTGTAGAGACCAAAATTGGAGAAAAATTTCATCAGTCCGATATATATCGTCAATATGATTTTAATATACCTTCAAAGGTTCTACTTGTGGACGATGAACGTGAATTTGTACAAACTCTTTCTGAAAGGCTTTACTTGCGAGATATGGGTTCTGCTGTGGCATTCAGTGGTGAGTCTGCATTGGATATAATAAAAGATGACGAGCCGGAAGTAATGCTTCTTGATCTTAAAATGCCCGGTATTGACGGTATTGAGGTTTTACGAAAAGTAAAAGAAACAAAACCTGAAATAGAGGTGATTATTCTTACAGGTCACGGTTCCGAGAATGACAGAAAAGTATGTATGGACTTAGGAGCTTTTGCATATCTACATAAGCCTGTAGATATTAATCTGCTCAGCGAAACACTTACAAAAGCCACCGAAAAAATGAAGCAAAATATTTCAAAAAAATAAAAACTGTCTTGTTAAATATGGTTAAATAAATGAAAACATCAATATTTTCAAAACTGACGCCACATTTTTTAAATTATCATTCATCATCAACAAGTTTAAAGAAACAGCTGTTTAACTTGAGAAGGATGTGGGAAATATCAATTTTACTCACTTCTACGGTTACCATCCTCCCACTTATCCTCTTAACCATTATTAACTACAATATAACTCAAAAGTCCACAGAGTCAGAAATTCTTCTTATGACCAGCAGAGTTGTTTCCAATGCTAAAAGTTCAGTTTCATTTTTTCTAACTGAACGAAAAACAGCATTGGATTTTATTATTCATGATTATAAATTTAATGATTTAAATGATCACAAACAACTCGTTAGAATATTAAAACATTTAAAAATGGGGTTCGGTGGATTTATAGATCTTGGTATAATAGGTGCAAACGGCATTCAAACCACATATGCCGGTGAATATAATCTCCAAGGTAAGAATTACAGTAATCAGGAGTGGTTTAAAAAAGTTCTAAAACATGGTAACTATATAAGTGATGTTTTCCCCGGATTCAGAAACAGACCACATCTTATTATAGCTGTTAAACACGCCCTTCCCGATAGTTCTTTCTATGTACTTCGAGCCACACTTGATATGGACATTTACAATAAACTGCTTTCCCGGCTTAAATTGCACGGAAAAAGTGATGCCTTTATTATTAATCACGCAGGAATACTTCAAACACCAAGCCACCAACACGGTAGCGTTCTTCAAAAAGCATCTATTCCAGTTCCAAAGTATTCCAACAAAACAGAAGCTATTGAGTTTGTAAATAAAGAAAACAAATCATTTGTAATGGGTTATGCTTACATACCTGATACAAATTTTATTCTAATAATTGTTAAACAAAAAAATGAGCTTATTAAACCATGGCAAAATACCCAGTCAACACTTATATGGGTTTTGGTAATAAGCATTACAGTAATTTTACTGGTAATTTTAGGCCTTACGACATATTTTACCAATAGTCTCTATACCGCAGATCAAAAGCGAGTTATGGCAATGCACCGTATAGAATTTGACAGTAAAATGGCATCAATTGGAAGACTTGCAGCCGGTGTAGCCCACGAAATTAACAATCCATTGGCTATAATCAATGAAAAGGCAGGATTAATAAAAGATACGTTTATATTTAAACATCAATATACAGACGATCCGAAGCTTATCACACTTGTGGACTCTGTTATAAGTTCGGTAACACGATGCGGTGCCATTACCAAACGGCTTTTAAATTTTTCCAGAGATCTTGATGCATCCTTGCAGCTTATCGAGATAAAAAATGTTATTCGAGATGTCCTTGGTTTTCTTAACAAGGAAGCAGAGTATAGAAATATTACAGTTTCTATTAATATACCTGATAATACTCCACAAATTAAAAGTGACAGGGGAAAGTTACAACAAATCTTTCTAAATATTATTAACAATGCCTTTGCTGCCTTAGATGATGGCGGAAGCCTTGATATTAATGTTATACCCAAGAAAAAACAGGGTATTACAGTTATAATAACCGATAACGGATGTGGAATTGCCGAAGAAGATTTAAAGCTTATTTTTGAACCTTTTTTCACTAAAAAAGCCAAACGTGGAGGAACAGGCTTAGGATTATCCATAACATACGGACTTGCAAAAGAAATTGGCGGTTTTATTGAAGTTCAAAGTAAAATTGGAGAGGGAACAAGCTTTACCATTACATTACCGTATAACACTTAGGGTTCAAAACAAAGAAAAAATCAATTTCAGAAACGCGGAGAAAACAATGAAAATTCTTTTAGTAGATGATGAAATGGAATATATATCAACTCAGGCAGAACGACTCTCGTTTAGAGGAATAGAAGCACATTGGGTTACAAGTGGGAAAGAGGCTCTTGAAAAGTTAACCACTGAAACGTACAGTCTTGCTGTAATGGATCTGAAAATGCCTGGAATTGGAGGAATAGAATTAAAAAAAATGGTTGAAAAAAAATATCCACATATGAAATTTATTTATGTTACAGGCCACGGGTCTGAAGATGATTATAATGAATGCACGGCTGATTCATCAATATGTTACATGGTAAAACCAATAAACATTGATAATCTTGTTAAAATAATAAATAATATTCTATAACTAACATGGTGAATTGCTACCACAACAAAATATGAAAGTTAGGCACATGCTTATTGGGCAACCACAAGGGTTTGCCCCTACTTTCATCCACGGCGAATAGTACGCTAAAACAAAAAATGAAAGTCTGTACAATGTGGCTTTTCTATGAACTTTCATATAAAAGTATAAAAGAAGAGTTATCTTAATTACAACTTAAACGTTGCTTTACAGGAAATTAACCATGGACAACAATCAAGTTACTACTGGTGATTTATGCCTTCAGTTTTTTGGGAAAATTAATGCGTCAATTTCCCATGAAATTAAAAATTCGCTGGCCATCATCAATGAAAATGCAGGACTTCTCGAAGATTTAAGCCTGATGGCATCAAAGGGGAAAGCCCTCGAACCTGAACGGATTGCCAGTCTTGCAGAAAATATATTAAAACAAATAAGACGTGCTGATGATATTATTAAAAGAATGAATCAGTTTGCCCATAGCACTGATGAACCGCTTAAACAAATAAATATTATACAGGTTCTGGAACTTGTAATTTCTCTAACAGATAGATTTGCCGCCATGCGTAGCATAACTGTGCAGTTAGAATCTGATATCAAACCCGTCAATATACATACCAGCCCTTTTCCATTGATGAATCTAATCTGGATATGCTTAGATTTTGCCATGGACAAAACCGGTGAAAAAAAGAGTATTCGTATTACTGCTACAAAAACTGAAAATGGGGCAGAAATAATTTTTAAGGGTCTTGATAATCTAACAGATCAAAACAGAGAAAATAACAATCCCCCTGATATAGATCAAAAAACATTTAAACCTCTAAGTGAAGAGTTAAATGCAAAGTTTTCAATTTTTGCTCAAAAAGGCGAAGCTGTTATTATTTTAACTAAATAACCAAATATATTTATGAAGGAGAATACCATGTCCGAAAAAGTACTGATAATAGACGATGAAAAAGATTTTTTAGAAGCTCTTTCCCAAAGAATGATTGCAAGGGATATGGAAGTTTCAACTGCTACTACAGCAAAAGAAGCAATTAAAAAAGCAAAAGCAAAAACGTTCGATGCAATTATTGTTGACCTACAAATGCCGGAAATGGACGGACTTGAAACTCTTAAAGAATTAAAAAAAATCAACCCTGACCTTCAAATCATCCTGCTTACAGGCCATGCTACTGTAGAAAAAAGCATTAAAGCCATGAAATTAGGTGCCATGGATCTTCTTGAGAAACCGGCAGACATCAAAGTTCTCATTGAAAAAATACATAAAGCAAAAGCAAAAAAAATGATCCTTGTGGAAAAACATACTGAAGAAAAAATAGAGCAAATTGTTGGTAGTAAAGGGTGGTAACAAAAAAAAATTTGTTCAAATACTTCCATAAACAGAGCATCCTTTACTTCAGTGTAAAGGGTGATAAAAAAAGAGCTTTCGTTTAAGCACTATCTGTCAGTTCTATGTTTTGCAATCATCCATTGTGGAAGAGAACATTTTTTCTGAATAGCGGCAACTCTAATTAAAAAAATTAGTAAAATACATCCGACCATACTGACAACTTTAAACTCCAGCAGAAAATTCAAAATAAATACATGCAGAGTACACCCTAAAAATACCGGAATTGCATAAAGTTCACGCGATGTTAAAAGTGTCTGCCTGCCAACTAATACATCACGAATAAGCCCTCCTCCTATGGCTGTAATAACACCAAACATAACAGGGGCTAACGGCAGGCAAAAATCCATATCCCACACCTTGTTTGCAGCTTGGACACCAAATACTGCTATACCCAAAGCATCTAAATACAACAATACTTTATTAACATATTTTTTATTAAACAGAGAATCTGCATAAAATGCCAATATGCTTGCACCAAAAGCAGCCCACACACAACCCTGCTCTGTTGCCCAAAACACAGGAACATCCAGAATTATATCCCTTAAAGTACCGCCACCTACCGCAGTGATAATACCAAAAACAACTGCTCCAAAAAGATCAATCTCTTTTGACGCAACAGCAAGAACCGCAGTAATTGCAAAAGCAACAATTCCAACCATACCTATCCAATAATTTAAAACTATCCAATCTACTTCCATATTATTTATTTTTTCACTTAAATCTTAAATATTAATCATTTCCTTAAGATAAGCCGGTAACAATTTATGCACATCCACAGGGTTTTGCATTATTTTTTTACTATCAATTTTTAAATTTTCAACAACATCAGGCTGTCCGAGATCGATTACATCCGGCTTTGACACAAGGGTTTTACCGGCAGAATCAGTAAATGGCAAAACAAGGGGACCTGCACTATCTAAAACATATGCCATTTGATTATTTTGTAAATAGACAATACCGCCCGGAGGGCAAATTCCAATACTTTTTATAAATGAATTTAAAATAAATTGTAAAATTTTATCTTTACCTGCATACTCTCTAAAAATACTCGTTACCACTCCAATTGGGTTAAAAGCATTTTTATAAGATCTTTTAGAAGTCATTGCATCATAAATATCCGCAAATTTACATATTTTAACATAAGGCGGAAGGTCTTTTGGTTTTTTCCCGGCAGGGTAACAATTTGTTTCGTCATAAAAAAGAGCACTATGATGGTATTTTACAATATTTACAATAAAAGGATTCGTCTGATTATTTTTTTGAAGAAGTGCAACTCCCATTTCATAGGAGTGTTTTTTTACAATAGTAAATTCTTCTTCAGTAAGCCGTCCTTTTTTATTTAATATTTCTTCTGGAATTAGCACCTTTCCTATATCATGGAGAAAGTATCCAATAGAAATATTTTTAATCTCCTCGGCATTATAACAAATTAGATTATCGGAAGCTGTATCCCCATTTTTCTTAAAAAATTTAGATGTCATAGCTTTTCCTGCAGAAACCTTATTTACAAAATTTGGAAAATCAACATTAAACCTGTTTAAAATAGCAGAACCGACTGTACAAACATTTGTACTATGACTAAACAGGTAATCATCATAGGAAAAAAGTTCTTTTGAAAGATAGGAAAATGCACTATTATTTTCAGTTAAAAAATCCAATAGTTCATCAACTGTATTTTCTACAAAATCATAATCAAATTTACCACCTGATTTTTTAATATCGTTAAGTACTTTTTTAATATTTTCCTTGGCTTGACCATATTTTTTTGTCGCTTCCTTTTTTAATTCTGTAATCTCTTCAATTTTTTCCTTAATAGCAGTAAACGACCCTGACTCATCAGCTTTTTCCTTATCCGATTTCCCTTTTTTATCTGCACTGGAAATTAAATTACCATTACTATCCCACACACCTCCTGCATTATTCGGATCTATATTTTCTTTATTATTTCTAAAATCCTAACTTTACTGACAGGAACATCTCTATTTAACAGCAATAAACCATTTTTACTGCGTACATCAACTCCAGTTTTAATTGTTCCACCAGCTTTTACTACTGCTATCAAACTATCAATACTGGTAGTACCGTATGTTTTGGACATTAATTTTCTCCACACGCATATAAATAATTAATGTAACCGTTCACGAACAAGAAATGTGATTTTTCGGTAATCTCACATTTGTAAGCATTCACAAGTGCCTTATATTCGCATAAACAATTTGTCATATATATACCAAGCTGTTTATGCGAAGACAAGGAGTTTGTGAACGCTTACTATTAACTATCAAGTATCCACAATACATGTCAAGAAAACAAATCGCCATACAATCACCTATAAATTACCTATAAAAATAGGCATTATGAGTATTATTGAAAGAAATTTTTTAAGGATTTGACACTTAAACTATGGAATCAAATATTAAAGCATATAAACCAAAACATAATATCAGAATAATTACTGCCACTTCTCTTTTTGACGGGCATGATGCAGCAATTAATATAATACGAAGAATTTTACAAAATACCGGTGTAGAAGTTATCCATATGGGACACAACCGTTCTGTACAGGAATTTGTCGATGCGGCAATAGAAGAAGATGTCCAGGGTGTTGCCATGTCCAGTTATCAAGGCGGGCATATGGAATTTTTTAAATTTATGGTTGACCTTTTTAAAGAGAAAAAAGCGTCCCACATTAAAATTTTCGGTGGAGGTGGCGGTGTAATTGTACCTGAAGAGATAAATGAACTTCATAAATATGGTGTTACCAGAATATACTCCCCCGAAGATGGTGCAACACTTGGCCTTCAAGGTATAATAAATGATATGGTGGAAAAAATGGACTTTTCCACAATTTACGACCACAATCTGAATTATAAAAAACTTGACCATAAAAAACTATCGTACAAAAATAAGGAAATTATCGCAAATTTTATTACAGCAACACAGGAAATAACACCATACCAACATAAACCAAATCAACATAAAATAGACCGACATGATACCTCAAATAAAATTCAAAAAAAGATAACTCAATTTAAAAATGCTACATTAAAAAACAACAATAAAATCCCCGTCATAGGCATAACGGGAACAGGTGGTGCCGGAAAATCATCTCTTACCGATGAGCTTATTTTAAGGTTAATTCATGACTTTAAAGATATAAACATTGCTGTAATCAGTTGTGATCCATCAAGGAGAAAAACCGGCGGTGCACTTCTTGGGGATAGAATTCGGATGAACTCCCTTGGTTCGGACCGTATATACATGCGAAGCCTTGCAACGAGAAAAGCACATCGGGAAGTTCCTGAAGCTCTGCCGGAAGTAATCGACATTGTAAAAGCTGCCGAATTTGATCTTGTAATTGTAGAAACCGCAGGAATTGGACAAGGCGATTCCAATATAATTGACCTTGCTGATATTGCACTCTATGTAATGACAAGCGAGTTTGGTGCTCCTTCACAGCTTGAAAAAATCGACATGCTTGACTATGCTGATTTAATTGTAGTGAACAAGTTTGAAAAAAGAGGTGGAGAAGATGCTATTCGTGATGTTAGAAAACAAGTCCAAAGAAACCGTAATGATTTCACAACATCATTAGAAGATATGCCGGTGTTTGGCACAATTGCCTCCAGATTTAACGATGATGGAACCACCGCTCTTTATCATGCCATGATTGATAAATTATCCAAAAAAACTAACCTTAGATAAATTATCCAAAAAAACTAACCTTAAACTTAAAAGTTCGTTTCCAAAGACCGACAAAAAAACATCTTCCTCCCAAACAATTATCATTCCTCCTGAAAGGGTACGTTATCTGTCTGAAATTTCAGAAACTGTTCGAAATTATCATAAAAGAACAAAAGAGCAGGCTAATTTAATTAGAGATAAATGGCATCTTGAAGAATCCATAAA
>NBLS01000024.1 GCA_002084385.1 Desulfobacteraceae bacterium 4572_19 | reverse complement strand
GTAAAAGTATTAGTTGTTGACGACACGATTGTATATAGAAAAATTATTGGGGATGTACTGGCAGAAATTCCGGGTGTTGAAGTTGTGGGAAGTGCTAGTAATGGGAAAATAGCTCTTTCAAGAATTAATTCATTAAAACCTGATCTTTTAACTCTTGATATTGAAATGCCAGTAATGAACGGAATTGAAGTGCTTTCATCCATTAAGGAAAATTCACAACCGGTTGAAGCTGTTATGTTAAGCACGTTGACCAGCGATGGAAGTGATATGACAATCCGAGCTCTTGAGTTAGGTGCGTTTGATTTTATTTCCAAACCCCAAACAGGTACAATGAGTGAAAATAAACTTGCAGTAAAAAAAGCACTTACTCCGATAATACTTGCCTTTCAAAAACAAAAAAACAGAAAAACTAAGTTTACACCCATCAAAAAATTAACTACGCCTGTGGTAAAACGCCCCACACCCATAAAATCTTCCATCAGACGACCGGGAACAAAATCTGAAATTATTGCTATTGGAATTTCCACAGGTGGACCTAATGCACTTTCCAAAATGATGCCGGCTCTGCCTGATAATATTGGTGTGCCAATTGTAATTGTTCAGCATATGCCACCCATGTTTACCCAATCTTTGGCAAAAAGTTTAAATGCAAAGTGTGCAATTGATGTAAAAGAGGCTGAAGATAAAGAAATTCTTAAACCCAATACTGCATATATTGCACCTGGTGGAAAACAAATGAAAATTATCGCAGGAGCAGATGGCAAAAACAGAATAATTAAAATCACTGATGATCCTCCTGAAAATGGTTGCAAACCATCTGCTGATTATCTCTTCAGATCAGTTGCCCACCATTTTGTGGGAAGAGCAACAGGCGTAATTATGACAGGGATGGGGTCTGATGGTTCGGCAGGTTTACAACTTATGAAAAATACCGGTGCCACAATAATTGGCCAAAATGCCGCAACATGCACCATATACGGTATGCCGAAAAAACCTATAGAATCAGGAATTGTAGATACAGTATCACCTCTTAATTCCATTGCATCAGAAATTGTTAAAACAGTAAAAAAATCGAGGTAAAAGCATATGGTTAAAATAAAACCTGCTGAGTTTATACTACTTTCGAAATACATCTTCGATATATCAGGAATATTCCTTGCCAAAGGTAAGGAATACCTTATTGAGACAAGATTAAATCCTATCCTTGAAGAGAATGGACTTAAATCATATAGCGATCTTTGTCGGGAATCAAAGCGAGAAGCTGGGAAGAAAATTGAAAAAAAAATTATTGATGCCATATCAACAAATGAAACATATTTTTTTCGTGATATGTCTCCTTTCAATCTTCTCCAGCATAAAATATTTCCAGATTTAATTGACACTCGAACAGGTGGAGGCAAGAGCAATTTAAGAACAAATATTCGTCTCTGGAGTGCAGCCAATTCAACAGGACAAGAGATATATAGTATCGCAATGCTTTTAAGCGAATTATCCCTTGATGAAAAAAAAGTTAATATCAAATTACTTGGAACAGATATTTCAGATGCGGCAATAGCACAAGCAAGTTATGGGAAATATAATAAGTTTGAAGTTTCAAGGGGACTTACGGCAAACAAGTTACAAAAATTTTTCAATAAAGACGGAGACTTATGGAAAATAAAAGACGAAATCAGAGCAATGGTTATGTTTAGAAAAATGAATCTGATGAAACCTTTTATAGGACTTGGAAAATTTGATTTAATTCTATGCCGAAATGTTATGATATATTTTACACCGGAAGACCGAAGGAAAATTTATAAAAAAATAGCAAGTTGCCTTGCACCGGATGGTTATCTTATTATTGGAGCCACTGAATCATTAACAAATGACACAGACCTTTTTAAATCACAAAGGTATTTAAATTCTGTTTTTTACCAATTAAAATAAAGGATTAAAATGAGTTACGACAAAGATTATATAGATGAACTTATATTTTGCCTTAACGAGCAAGATATGGTTAAAGCAAAAGCCCTTCTTCAGTTTTCTGGTGATATCAGTGTTCAGGCTCAGAAAATGGCCATTATGACGCTTGGCAAAACAAACAATGAAACAGCTTACCCACTTCTTGAAAATCTTGCTCGTGTAAAAATAGAAAGTCAAGAAGTACGTGAACAACTATATCAAATTATTCTTGATAAATCATACGGTAACCATGATCTTGTTGTTGAATATATTAATAACGGAGACAAGGAGAACCAGATACTTTATATAAAAGTAGCAGGTGATCTGAAAATCAGTAAAGCGGCACCTCTGCTTGAAAATATTATTATTTCCAAAGCCCAACCAGACCTTGTTAAAGCAGCTATCAAAGCAATAGGCACAGCCGGACAAAAATCAAGTATTCCCTACCTTGCAAAAATAATTGTATCAGAGAACAACGAGCTTAAAGCCCTTGCGGCACAATCTCTCGGGGAAATTGGAGATGCTGAAGCGGTAGAGTATCTTTTCCACAGCTTGGGCGGTGATCCTGACACAGATAAAGTTATTGTCAATGCGATTGCATCAATTCAGGATCAATACTCCATTGATAAACTAACGGAACTTTTATCATCCCCAATGACAGATGTAAGAAATATTGCCATGGATCAAATTATTAAAATTGGTCCTAAAGCTGTACCAACGCTAATGAACAATCTTGATAAAACTGATTCGGATACCATGATTCATACGTTAAATACCCTTGGTACTATTGGTGATGTTACTGCACTGCCTGCCATATTCAAGGTTATTAATAATCAACCTTCAGATTCAAATATAAGATATGCTGTCTTTGAAGCCATGGAACGATTACCATCACCAAAATCTGCAATTATTTTAGCGTCCGGCCTTAATGACCCCGATGAACAGGTTCGAATGGCAGCTGCAAAAGCAATAGACAATAATATTTCTGGAGTACTCGTTGCCGGCTTGAAGAATGTTGTATCCGAGGGAGGAAAGGATGCCACAAATGCTGTTGCAGCATTAATTAATTCCCAATCTGATAATGTTTTTAATTTTCTAATTGATTCAGATTCATTTGTAAAACTTGCAACTGACCACCTTTCAAATAAAGCTCCAGCCTCTACCCGAGAGCATTTTTTAAAAACACTTCGCCAAAAAGGGAAAAAAGAGCTTTCAGAAAAAATAGCATCATCAGTTAAAAAACCGGATAAACCACAAAGGGAGAAACCGCTGGCATTTGTAGTTGACGATTCAAAAATGATGCTACGGCTTGCTATGGGAAAACTTAACAACCTTGGTTATGATGTACAAACATTTGAATATCCTGCCGAAGCAATAAAGGAAATAAAAAAGAATAAACCGGATTTTCTAATAACAGATCTTAATATGCCGATAATAAATGGTTTACAGTTAGCGAAAGCTGCAAGAACCTTGTACCCTATTGACGAACTTCCCATTATGATATTTACTACCCAAAAAGAGTTTACCGGTTCCGGCAAATCTGGCACCACAATTAAAATTGATAATAATTCGGTTAGAAAATTTGGAATTAACAGGTTACTGCATAAACCTTTTACAGATGATGAATTTAATCTTGCAATTTCCAGATTACTAAAAAAAGTGTAAGGGACTAAGGGCTCACAAAAAAATAGCTTGTACTTCTCAAACGCTAATATGCTTAATTGGATTACGTTATGAAAGCTCAAAGTACGTTAGTATTCTTACGCTTTCACAACGTAACCCAATCAAAATCTCAACACCCAAGAAATACAATTTATTTTTTTGTGAACCCTAAGGTAAAAAGGATACAACTTCAGGTGAAACGAACGAATTTTCTAATTATAATTGTTTTGTTTTCCGGTTTATTTATGGGGTTGCTATCGGGTTTTTTCTTTGCTGTTACTTTTGACCTTCCCCAGATAACACAACTTGACTCTTTCAAGCCTGCTGCAATAACTCGCATATATTCCGTAGAAAAAAAACTTATAGCAGAATTATATAAAGAAAAACGAGACCCAATTCCATTAAGCAAAATGCCAAACTTCCTAATAAAAGGTCTTATCGCCACTGAAGACAGGAATTTTTATAAACATTGTGGAGTTGATATTAAAGGAATATCAAGAGCAATTATTAAAGATATCATAGCCGGAAAATTTGTTGAGGGTGCAAGCACTATTACACAGCAACTTTCCAAAACACTTTTTCTATCTTCCAAAAAAACAATAATAAGAAAAATAAGAGAGGCTATTCTCGCATTGCAATTAGAAAGACGTTACACTAAAAATGAGCTACTTGCAATATACCTTAACCAGGTTTACTTTGGAAGTGGTGCATACGGTGTAAAATCTGCCGCAAAAATTTTCTTTGGAAAATCAACCGATCAATTAACTTTATCTGAATGTGCTCTTATTGCCGGTATGCCCAAAGCACCATCGAGATATTCTCCCTTGGTAAACCCCAAACGCTCTATTAAACGCAGAAATCTCGTCCTAAAACAAATGTTTAAAACCGGCATAATATCCAAAAATGATTATAAAAATGCCTGCAAGGAAAAACTTGTATTAGCAAATCGTAGTAACAGACAAGTAAAAGCTCCATATTTTATTGATTATATCAAAACCACCCTTGAAGAGATAGTTGGCTCCACCGCCCTTTACCAGCAAGGTCTAACAGTCTATACCACACTATCGCTTGATATGCAGCAAACAGCAGACATTGCAATTAATAAAGGCCTTGATCAATTAGATAAAAGAATGAAAAAAAAAGCAATTAAGTCTGCCGGAGCCCAAGGAGCTCTTATTAGTATTGATATTAAAACCGGTGGAATAATTGCAATGACAGGTGGAAAAAATTATTCAAAAAGTTCTTACAATCGAGCAACTACAGCCAAACGACAACCCGGTTCAACTTTTAAAGCCTTTATTTTTGCACTTGCAATTGAACGTAATTTTCCACAAAACAGTTTACTTCTTGATGCCCCGATATCTTTTAAAATGTATGGTAAAAAAAATTGGAGGCCAAAAAATTTTTCAAATAACTATAAAGGAGAAATGACATTTAGAAAGGCCCTTGCATTATCAAAAAATATTCCGGCTGTCAGACTTATAGAGATATTAGGGCCTGCTTCTTTAGTCAAATTTGCACACTCACTGGGTATAAAATCCCACCTTAACGCCAACCTCTCCCTTGCCCTTGGTACATCAGAAGTTACCCTGCTTGAACTTACCGCAGCATATGCAGTTTTTGGAAGAAAAGGAGAGTATATTGAACCTTTTGGCATTACTGAAATTATCGCATCAAACGGCCAAACAATATGGAGAGTAAAACCTCGTAAAAAAATAGTTATGTCAAGACCAGGTGCTGCCATAATAACAAATATGCTACAAGCAGTTATTTCTGAAGGTACCGGACGTAAAGCCAAAATTCTTAATAAACCTTCTGCCGGCAAAACAGGTACAACCGATAATTACAAAGATGCTCTTTTTCTCGGTTTTTCTCCTGAGATTGCCACCGGAGTCTGGGTCGGGTTAGATAATAATAAAACCCTTGGAAGATGGGAGACAGGTGCAAAAGCAGCACTTCCCATATGGATAGATTTTATGGCCAAATATTTTACGGATAAATCTTCTTTTGGCTCCTACCAGTACTTTGATATCCCTGATGAGATTGTTCAAATAGCTATAAACTCTACAACCGGATTACCTGTTACTAAAAATGAAAAAACACGAAATGCAGTAACAGCTTTTTTTCGAAAAGGCAATGAACCGCATTAAAATTTAGCAACCGTTCACGAATAAGAAATGTGATTTTTCGATAATCTCACATTTCTAAGCGTTCACAAGTGTCTTATATTCGCATAACCAGCTTGTCCTATATATTACAAGCTGGTTATGCAAAGATAAGTGTGAACGCTTACAAAATTTACTTGGGAAGCTTAGTCATATGAGATGTCAAAAATGCTTTTTTGAAAATCCTCAAAATATGCGGTACTGTGGTCAGTGCGGTGCTTTACTACTAAAAACACCCGTAAACAACTTATTTCGTGTTGGAGAAAGAAAAAATGTAACTATTCTTTTTTCAGATCTTTCAAATTTCACTGCCCTTTCATCAAAACTTGATCCAGAAGATATATCAAATATTTTACAATTTCTTTATAGAGAAATTGAAATTATTATTAAACGATATGGAGGAACCGTTGATAAATTTATCGGAGATGAAGTTATGGCTCTTTTTGGTGTACCGACAATACACGAAGACGATCCGATAAGAGCAATTAAGGCAGCACTTGAAATTCATAAAACAGTTTCCAAAAAAAGTAAAAAATTTAATAAAATAATAGAATTCCCCCTTACCATGCACTCTGGCATTAACACCGGCCTTGTGGTAACCCAAACATCACAAAAAGGAGTTCACGAGGTTACTGGAGATATGGTAAATGTGGCTTCACGCTTTGTGAATTTTGCACAATCTAATGAAATTATTGTCGGGTATAATACTTTTCAAAGAGCCAAGGGATATTTTAATTTTAAAGAACTAAACCCTATAATTTTTAAGGGAAAAAAATCCTCCATTCTTACATATAAAGTTATTAACGAAAATAAAAATCCTGATAAAATTAACTGTATTCATAATCTTTCCACCAAGTTTACAGGAAGAAAAACTGAATTTGCAAAAATTAACCATGCAATTTTTAACCTTCAGCAGAACAAAAAAGGGAGTATAGTTTTACTTACAGGTGATGCTGGTATTGGAAAGTCCAGATTAATTACCGAAATAAAAAATAATAACATTGAAAATAATAAAACA
>NBLS01000118.1 GCA_002084385.1 Desulfobacteraceae bacterium 4572_19 | reverse complement strand
TTATAAACGTTTTCTTAATTCCATAAAAGACTTTTCAATAAAAAGAAGTCTAACCCATTTTTCAAAAAGATCCGAAAGCTTACTATCAGTATTTTTATCATCATTATTATTATTATTACTATCTTTTATATCAGGGTTTATGTTTCCATATAAATCTTCAGAAAGTTCCATATTAAAAGGAACTTTTCCATATAAATCTTCAGAAAGTTCCATATTAAAAGGAACTTTCGTCTTTATTATGGTACCTATCTGCCCTTGATAATTATCTGCCACTATTTTTTTTTCAATCTTTTCGATAACTTTTGCATATCTATTATCATCAACTTGTGTTGCAAGAAATTTATATATTGCAAATGCCCTATCAAAATATCCCTGATCTGCGTAAACCTGTGCCATAGTTTCCGTATAATACTTTCCTGGTATTTTCATTTTACTGCTCTTCTTTTAATCTAATTTGATAAATAATTTCATCTGTTCCAATCATTCCAAGTTCATCTCTTGCTATGGTTTCAATTAATTTATCATCATTTTGTAAACGTGCGACCCGCCGAAACAAATCGTTATTTTCATTTTTAAGGGTAAGCATAATTTTTTGCATAAAACTCAATTTTTTTCTCTTCCTTTTCCAATTTCAACCATCGGCAACAACATTTTAAGCTCCTGACTATTAGCAAGATATGCACAAGTTATATAAATACTAATACCAAAAATAATTATAGCAACAAGTTTAACTGCCATCATCAATAGTGAAGACTCGAACTGACCACTCAACATTGTTAAAGCATATTTTACACAAATTCCCATAAAAAGAGATAGTAACACGCAACGCCAGACAGTTTCAACAATATTTCTCCATTCAATTAATTTTATTTTTCTATGAAGAGCTACTGTTAAAAGAAAAAAATTAAATATTGAAGATAGAGATGTAGCAAGGGCAATTCCTGCATGTCCCAAAGGTTTTAACAAAATAATACAAATAATTATATTAAAACCAATTGAGATAACAGCCATCTTAACCGGAGTTTTTGCATCCGACATGGCATAAAAAGAGGATACAATAATTCTTACGGCAGAAAAAGCCCACAAACCAACAGCATAACAAAATAATGCAGAAGCTGTTTGTTTTGTCATTTCAGCAGTAAAAGCTCCCCTTTGAAATAAAACTGCTATAATGGGCTCACGTAAAATAATAAGACCTGCGATAGCCGGAAGCGTAATAAAAAAAATCAGCCGCATACTATATGTAAAGGTTTCCCTGAAATCACTATATTTTTTTGCTGTAACTTGCTTTGAAAGAGCCGGTAATACTGCTGTAGAAATAGAAATAGCGAAAAGTGCGAGGGGAAATTGAACCAGTCGGTCGGCGTAATAAAGATAGGACACACTTCCCTCAGATAAGATAGACGCAAAAAAAGTACCCACCACAATATTTAACTGATATACAGCTGACCCTATCACGGCAGGTAGCATTAACTTTCCAACACGTTTTACCCCAGGGTGGAATATTGTAGTTTTTTTCCAAAAATAAAACTGCTTTTTAATAAGAAAAGGAACCTGCAACACAAGCTGAAGTATTCCGCCAATTACAACACCAATACCAAGACCTACTATGGGGCTTGTCATACATGGTGCGATAAAAAAAATTGAGCCTATCATGGAAATATTAAGAAAAACAGGTGCAAGAGCAGGGGCTGCAAAATGACCAAGTGCATTTAATATTCCCATACACAGTGCAACAAGACATATAAAAAAAAGATATGGGAACATAATACGGGTTAATAAAACTGTAAGTGCATATTTTTCTGGTGATTTGGCAAATCCCGGTGCACTAATATCCACCAGATAAGGAGAGAAAAAAATTCCTGTAATTACAATTAATACAAGAATTACAGATAAAAGTTTTACCCCGGCTCCTGCCAATTGAAAAGCTGATTTTTTTCCTTCTTTTTGAAAATAATCTGTAAATACCGGAATAAATGCCAAGCTAAGTGTTCCTTCGGCAAAAAGCCGTCTAAATAAATTTGGAACTCGAAAAGCAACGAAAAATGCATCCGTGTAAAACCCGGCACCAAAAAAACTTGCAATCACAACATCTCTTGCAAAACCCAAAATACGACTTAAAAGGGTAAATGACCCGACAATTCCTGCATTTTTAACAACCTTTTTATTTTCTTGTGTAATATTTTGCATTTTACCTGTTTATTACTTGACAGCGTATCAATAAGGACTTTTTAGTTGTGGCATACTATCTGCCATGGTAAATTTATATAAACGTTTTTATAAAATAGTGTTTTAAAAGACTTTCGTTTTTAACATATTAAATGTTCAGTAAAACAAATTTTTCAAAAAAAGGAGCAAAAAAAGTTGGCCAATCATAAATCCGCAAAAAAACGTGCAAAACAAAATGAGAAAAAACGCCTTCGCAACAAAGTTATCAGAACCACCATGAAAACTGCCATTAAAAATGTCAGACAGGCAGTAGAGTCAAAATCAGAAGATATTCTTAACATTTTAAATAATGCAATATCGGTTATAGATAAATCAGCCAAAAAAGGTATTATTCATAGAAACACTGCAAGTAGAAATAAATCACGGCTTACAAAGCTTGTGGTAAATGCTCGATCATAAGAAACATTTACAATCGTCTATGGATTGTTACTGTCACATAATTAATCTCACTTGGAAAAATCCGGGTAAGGCATACAAATAATAAATTATCAAAGATTTTTTCTAATAACGTAGTGAAATTATTTATGTGACTGACTATGTCCTAAGTTTCTGATCCTGATTTCTGAGCTTGTTTATTATAGCTTAATTTCGTTTATGGGTAATATTTGTTTTCCATGTCGAATCGTTAAAATTGAGATTTGTTTTATGCCCACACGGTAAATGATTCGGTAATTGTCATAAAGAAGCTCTCTAAACTTATTATCTGAAATTTCAGGTACAACTCTACCAATTTCAGGAAAAAATTTAAGTTGCTCAACTTTTGCGAATATCTCATCTACCCATCGTTTAGCTACAGACGGTTTATCGCAAGCAATATACTCAGCTATTTTTGATGCTCTACTTACTGCAAGTGGGGACCAAATTACATTCATCTTGAAATTCGCTCAAGCAATATATCTTTAGCATCGTTATGATTAATTCCCTCTCCTTGTTCCAATTGACTTAAAGAAAGTTGAATATCGGATAGGAATTTAATTTTCTCTTGCATCGCTTCAAATTCCTGAACACCAATTAAAACAGCAACCCCCTTGCTTTTTTGAGTGATAATTAAAGGGCTTTTAGTTTTATGGATTCGTTTAATATACGTTGCCATACCCTTTCTAACTTCTGACAATGGTTTTATATTTTGATCAATCCGCAACTTTTGCATTTTATACCTCAAAAAGTATCAGTCATCCTATTAAACACTTTTTCTGCAAGTTTTACTGAAAGTGCCTGAATGGCTCTTTTTTTATTTTCTCTTGTATTGCTATTATTAGAAGAAACCGAATAAGCTTCGCTCTGTTCAATACCATTTCCTATCCAGAGAAGTTCACCGTTCATACCAACAAGCTTAAAATCAACTATCAGATTAACACGCCTTTCAAGTGAAACATCTTCTGATTGACGGGATATGGAAACAACAGTAAGCGACTTTAGCACACCTGATAATATACCACCTGCTTTTTTCCCTTTCGATGCAAATTTTCCATTGCTGGTAAATTCATAAATCACATCGTTTGTAACAATATTTTCCAAACCGGTCTCTTCTGTTCTGTTCTCAAAAATTTTAACCTGAACAGTTCAATAAGTATGTGCCTAACTTTCATATTTTGTAACCGTTCACGACCAAGAAATGTGATTTTTCGGTAATCTCACATTTGTAAGCGTTCACAAGTTCTTATATTCACATAAACAGCTTACATAAACAGCTTATCATATAATAGTTGTCCTATATATGACAAGCTGTTTATGTGAAGATTAGGTGCTTGTGAACGCTTACCATATTTTATTGTGGCGTACTATATCCGCCATAGCAAGTTTTAAGTGTGCCTTAAATTACAATATTAACAAGCTTCTTTCTCACAACAATAACCTTTCGAATATCCTTGCCATCAGTATATTTTAAGATAAGAGGATCGGAAAGAGCTTTCTCTTTTATTACTTCATCATCGCTGTCAACAGCAATATTAAACTTCGCACGAAGTTTACCATTAACCTGAACCACCACCAGAATATCATCTTCAGCAATTGCCTCTTCCTTGAAAACTGGCCACGGCTGAGTTAAAATATTAGATTTATTTCCAATAGCCGACCATAACTCCTCGGAAAAGTGAGGAACAATTGGAGATAACAATAGTAGAACTGATTCTAATGCAAATCTGACAACAGATGCATTCTTGAAACTATCTGATTTATTATCTATATCTACACCTGTTCCTATCATTTTTTTTCTATCTAATGTATATAAAAGATTAACAAGTTCCATAACAGCACTTATAGCCGTATTAAACTGAAATTTCTTTTCAATATCATCCGATACTTTTTTTATGGTCTGGTTGGTTTTCTTATATAACTCACGACTTTTACCCTGCAACTTTTCAGGAGAATCATTGTAAGGCGGCACACTCTTTACAACATCTAACCAACTTTCAGTAAGTCTCCAAACACGATTTAAAAACCTGAAACTTCCTTCAATTCCATCAGAATTCCATTCAAGGTCACGTTCAGGAGGAGCTGCAAAAAGACAGAAAAGTCTTATGGTATCAGCACCATATTTATCCAAAAGCTCATTTGGATCAATAACATTCTTTTTAGATTTTGACATTTTAATAATACTGCCAATATCCACATTTGATCCACATTTGGAACAAGTACATTTATCTTTTTCAAATTTTGCATCTTCAGGAAAAATATATCCGTCTTTCGGACATGTAAGAGTCTCTTTACAAACCATTCCCTGGGTTAATAGTTTTGTAAATGGTTCTTTAAAGTCAACGAGTCCTATCTCTTTTAAAACCCTCGTAAAATACCGTGAATATAGTAAATGTAAAATTGCATGCTCAACACCTCCTATATACTGATCAACAGGCATCCAGTATTTTACTGCATCCTTATCAAAGATTGCCGTATCGCAGTGTGGACTGCAATATCTTTGAAAATACCATGAAGATTCCATAAATGTATCCATGGTATCAGTATCTCTTTTTGCATTAGGATTTTGACATTTAGGACAAGTTGTCTTATTAAAATATTCAACTGCTGGAAGTGGAGAACCACCATTTTCAGGCAGATTAATATCTTCGGGAAGTACATCATGGTGATTATTTAAAGAATCTATTTCAACGGTAGGCTTTACTTCAACGGTAGGTTTTACAACTTCAACAATTGGAAGTTTATACTTAATTGCAAAATCAAAATCCCGCTGATCATGGGCAGGTACAGACATCACCGCACCTGTACCATACTCCATTAAAGCAAAGTTGGCGGCATAAATCGGCATCCGTTGACCATTGGCAGGGTTTATACACCATGCACCAATAAACACACCCTCTTTTTCATATCTTTCAACAGCTTTACTTGTTCTTTCCTGTTTTGCAATTTTATCTGTAAATTTTTTCTGTTCAACAGGCTTGCCACACCTCCAGCACATATCTGATTCAACCTGTTCATTAGCAAGCACTGTTAAACATGTTTCACACCAATTTACATAAGACTCTTTTCTATACGCCATTTTCTTTTCATACATTTTTGTAAAAAGCCATTGTTCCCATCTGTAATACTGCGGAGTACAAGTTGCAATCTCCCTATCCCAATCGTAACTATAACCGAGACGTTTTAACTGTTTCCGCATTGTTTCAATATTTTCATACGTCCATCGTGCAGGATGGGTATTATTTGCAATAGCAGCATTTTCAGCAGGCATACCAAATGCGTCCCATCCCATAGGGTGCAAGACATTAAAACCCTTCATTCTTTTATACCGTGCAACAACATCACCTATGGTATAATTTCTAACATGCCCCATATGAATCTTTCCCGATGGATATGGAAACATTTCAAGCAAATAATATTTTTCCTTGTTATGATCTTCTGTTACTTTAAAGATTTGAGCTTTTTCCCAGGCAGTTTGCCATTTGCTTTCAATCTTTTTTGGATTATATTTTTCATCCATTATATTTTTTCCTTCCATGTAAATTTACAATCAACCTATAAAATTTATTGCAAGCGTTCACAATACTTCATCTTCGCATAAACAGCTTGTCAGATATATAGGACAACTATTATATGATAAACTATTTATGCGACTATAAAGTATTGTGAACGGTTACAATTTATTTTATAATTATCTATAAACTTTCGTATAAAAAAATACCCATGCCATACTATCCGACTAATTGCAAGAACCATAAAACAACCCATACATTTTTTATTTTATTTTTTATTTTAT
>NBLS01000023.1 GCA_002084385.1 Desulfobacteraceae bacterium 4572_19 | reverse complement strand
AGGTTTGTAAGTTCCGTTAGTAATCTGTTACGCATGCCGACCCAGTCTTTTGTCCCACTATCTGCATTTGCAAATTTTAATGCCATCAATAAACTTCCATTTGCCATAGAAGCTGTAATATTTGCAATTTCAGGGTCAATATGGTAAGTATTTATTAAAGTATCCAATATAGTTTGTTTTGATATTGGATTAAATTTTATTTGTCGGCACCTTGAAAGAATAGTTGGTAAAAGATTTGAAGGCTTGCTTGAAAGTAAAATAATAGTTGTACGAGCAGGCGGCTCTTCAAGTGATTTTAAAAGAGAATTAGCTGATTCTACGTTCATGGTATGTGCATCATAAATAATAATAAAACGCATTTTAGCTTCGTATGGTTTTTGGACAAGAGATGATACCATGGAACGAATTTGTGAAATTACAATAAATTTTCCGACGGGCTCTATAATGTGTATATCAGGATGCGTAGCAGATAGTATTTTTTTACATGAGCTACACTTTCCACACGGCTCCATATCAATTAGATTTAAAGTTGAGCTTTCAGAAAAGTTATGGCTTTGGCAATTACAAAGCATCGCAAATGTAATAGCTGCTTTTTTTTTGCCGGTACCCTCAATTCCTGATATTAATATGGCGTTAGGTATAATTTTATGCAGGAAAAAATTTTGTAAAATCTGAATAGGAAGCTGTTGCTCAATTAAAGAATAAAACATTGTTTTTTTTACATATACCTCTAATAATTAATTAGTTCTTTTAAATCTTTACCACATTTAAAAACAGGAAGTTTTTTAGGTTTAACTAACACATCCTTTCCTGTTTTTGGATTTTGACCAATATAACCTTTATAGTTTTTAATATAAAAGCTAAATAAACCACGAATTTCAACACGGTTTTCTCTCTTTAGTGCATCGGTTGGATTACGTTGTGAAAGCTCAAAATACGATAATATTCCTACGCTTTCACAACGTAACCCAATCAGGCATCTCAACATCCAAGAAATACAATTTATTTTTTTGCGAACCCTTATTCAATTACTGTGGCAGACATTAAAAAATGAATTCCATAAAGTCAAGAGGCAATATTATCAGGCAAGGCTTCGATATCATCTTCAGAAATATCCACTGCAGCAAACTGTCCAAGAACGTCAATATTTATAACAATACGACCGACACCACCATATCTTGCAAAAAAACCAATCGTACCTGATAGTGCTCCTCTTGTTACTATAACCTTTTCACCCTTTTTAAATTGTGAGCCTGTTGTTATGGGCATTTGGGCTGTTACCATTATTTTTAAAGATTCAATTGAATCTTCAGGCACCGGAGCAGGACCTGCGTTAAATCCCAAAAATCTGACTACTCCAACTGTTTTTAAAATATTTAAATGGATATCTGCTCTAATAGAAGTTTTAATAAAAACATATCCGGGAAAAAGAGGCACCGATATAATAGCCTTTCTGTCCTTGCGTTTACTTCGAACCTTAATTTTTGGAAGAAAAGATTCCATTGATTTTTTTAAGAGACTGTCATTTACAACATTCTCAAATTTACTTCTCGTATGCAATACATACCAATTGAGTTCATTGCTTGTTTTTATCATTTATTTCCTGTTTTCCCAAGTCCGTATAAATTAATCATAAAGGCAATTTTTTTATCATTTTCCTCTTTAGTATATAAAATATCAATGGACCAGCATTGAGCTTCGTATAAAAAACCTATACCGGATTTAAGAGTTTTACTTTCAAGAAGACTATGTTCATACACACCATATATTAACATTAACTTATTAAGTCGAACCTGAGCGTTAGTGTATATGGATTTTGTTGGGGTGAGCAGTTCATCATCTTCATCAAATACATTATCTCCTGTATAGCGGTACTCGGTGGTAATACTGTCTCCTCTGTAATCTGATACCATTATTCCCGCATTACCGGTTCTAAACTCATTATCATATGGTGACCATGTGGTATCTCCCCGAAATGCAAGATAGTTAAAAGGTGTAATTGTTAATTCGCACTTAATGGAAGAAAAAGGTTCCGGTAAGTCTGACCTCTCCTTATCAATATCATAGCTTTGTTCTAACTTCATCCATAACATCTGCTGATAAAGATATTCAACAGGAATATAAGCATCTGTTTTTTTAAATGCCGGAAGTTCTGGTTTTTTAGTAAGTTTAAGTTTTTTTCTAAATGTAAATGTGTTTGTTAAAGAGTATGTAATAATATTTTTCTTTTCCATATCATCTATGGAATCAAAATATGGAAAATTATCTTTATTACCGTCCGGCATATATTCATAAACAACCTGTGGTTTAATAGAGTGTTTTACTTTATCTATACCGGATAAGTTCACGTCAAAAACCTTATCCATTAATGTAGAAAGATCAAGTTTGATATCATAAAGTTCTCTGTGAATTGCTCCATCGTCTTTAGAAAGAGTATGCTCATAATCATCAACGTACCATGCCGTTTCCCTTAACCCCACTGACGGCTCAAAGGTAAAGAAATTATCAAATCTGTATGGTAAATAAAATCGCGGATAGATATCCACCCTTTGTCCCCTTACAAGGTCTTTTTCACCTTCAGAGACAAATGTCTCTTCATCCAATCTGTAAAAATATGAGTATTCAGAATCGAGGGTGAAATAAAAAGGAGAATTAAATAATTGTTGCTTTACCCCGTCAAATTCAAGTTTTGGTAACTGCTGGAGGGTTGTATTTTTTTCTCCCGGATTTTCTTTTACAATATTATCATACCATCTAAGATCACCATTAAAAATATAGTTCGTCCAGCTTTTGCTGATATTAAGCCTGTTTAAACGCTCATTATTATCGTAGTCGTCAATGGATCTGCCAAAAACGTCAGTAAAATATGCTGATGTTTTTTCATACCCTGTAAAACCTTCCTTAAATTCTGTTAGATAATCTTGATCACTTACAACATCCACATCTAATTTTGCAGTAAAACCAGCCGGTAGTTTTTGATTATTCTTCATACGAAACCAATATCTATCAGAGTTTGGACGAAGATAGTTATCACCCTCATAACCCCACTTTTCACTAGAATCTCCACCTGTATCCGTCTCATTGTCTCTTAGATAATTAAACATCATCGTTCCCTTTGAATTTTCATCAAGAACATAACGATATTCCACACCATTCATAAATCCTCGTTTTGACATGTAGTATTCATAAAATGTTGCATCTGTATTATCGTTGATTGCCCAGAAAAATGGCTGCTGATATTCAAAACCTTTTCTGGTTGAACTTCCAACTTTCGGAAGGAGAAACCCTGTTTGTCGTTTGCGTTTGACCGGAAAAATAAAATAGGGTGTATATACTACAGGTAATTTTTTTGCCCATAGGGTAGCATGTTTTATAGTTCCATATCCTTCGATGGTTATATTAAGCTTTCGTCCGGTGATTTTCCAGTCGGGAACTTTTCCATTACATGATGTTAATTGTGCATTATCAATGGAGTACTCATTTTCTCCCTCTTTAATAAGTTTATCACCTTGTATATAGAAATGCTTCTCTTTAATAAATATGGAGCCGTTGTCGATAACACCTGTTTCATTAACAAGATCAAGGTGCATACTGGTTCCAGTAATAATATCCCCGTTTGTAGTTAAAACTACACTGCCTTTTGCCAAAACAGTCATATTCTTATTGTCAAATTTGGCGTAATCGGCAGAAATCCGTCTTTTACCTTTTACAAGTACAACATCTCCTGTTGCAATATAGTGTTCAAGATTGTTATCATAATTAAATTCATCTGCGGTAATATGCCATGATTCATTAGAATTTTTATCAGAAAAAAGCTGTTTTACAGAATCATCTGTTCCAGCATGGGAGAAGACTGGTAACACAACAATAAATAAAAATAAAAAAAGTAATATGAAAAAAGTAAATTTTATATTACAAGGTATTTGTTGTTTGGATATTTGCTTACCATGTATGGTTTTTAAATTTGTATAAAGAGACAACAAGTCTTTTTCTCCTTTTTTATATAACTTGTCATGGCGAATAAATAGTACGCCATAACGAAGTAGGGCTTGTAACAATTGCAATAATTAAAAATAATTAGTATGTATAACGCATACTTGTTTTTCACAAATTTTCATTAATGTAAATTAATTTTTACATAAAAGCTGATTTTAATAGAAAAAGTCAAGAAAATACTGGAAGTATTTATGTTTATAACATTTGAAGGTGGTGAAGGTACTGGAAAAAGTACTCAAATAGAGCTTATTTCCCAATATTTACAAAATTGTGGCAGACAATATTTATTAACACGAGAGCCGGGGGGAACGAAGATTGGCCGTTCAATTCGTTCTATTTTATTAAACTCCAATACTAAAGCGTTAGATCCCAAGGCAGAGTTATTGCTTTATGCTGCAGACAGGGTTCAACATATTGAAACGGTTATTAAACCGGCATTACAATCTGGCAAGATTGTTCTTTGCGATCGTTTTGCAGACAGTACAGTTGCATATCAGGGGTATGCCAGAGAACTTAATATGGATCTAATAGAAAATATTAATAAAATTGTACTTGACAATTTAAAACCAGACATCACATTCCTTTTAGATCTTTTACCTGAAGTTGGTCTTTCCCGTGCTTTTTCTCGAATCAAGGACCATGCGGCTAATAAAATTAATGATGATGTTAACATAAATAAATATGATGATGAATCCCGTTTTGAACGTGAAGAACTTGATTTTCATAAAAGAATCAGAAAGGGATTTTTAAAAATTGCTAAGATGGAACCAAACAGATTTATAATTATAGACGCTTCAAAAGATAAGTTTAAAATTAATAGTGAAATAACAGCCCATATAAGGGCTCACAAAAAAATAAATTAAATTAGGGCAAGGGTGAGTCCTTATGGAGGAGAAAACAGTGTCCCATTCAATGCTTGATCTTATTGGTAATACACCATTGGTTGAAATACAAAAATTAAATCCAAATCCGAATGTAAAAATATATGCAAAACTCGAATATTTAAACCCTGGTGGATCGTGTAAGGACAGACCTGCACTCTATATGATAAATGCCGGGGAAAAAAGCGGTGAGCTAACCCCCGATAAAACGGTTATAGAAGCCACAAGTGGCAATACCGGTATTGGGCTTGCCATGGTATGTGCTATAAAAGGATATAAAATTATTTTAACCATGTCCGAAGCTGTTAGTCTTGAAAGACAGAAAATTTTAAAAGCACGCGGAGCTGATATTATTTTAACAGACGGAAGTCTTGGAACAGATGGTGCGATAGAAGCTGTGTATAAACTTGCCAGAGAGAATCCTGAATCATATTTTATGACAGATCAGTATAATAATGACGCGAACTGGAAGGCTCACTACTATACAACCGCTGAAGAGATATGGAAGGATACAAATGGAGAAGTTACAGATGTGGTTGCAACTATGGGTACAACAGGAACTCTTATGGGGGTTTCAAGAAGACTTAAAGAGTATAATGAAAATATAAAAATAATTGGTGTGGAACCATTTCTCGGGCATAAAATCCAAGGTCTTAAAAATATGATGGAAGCATATCAGCCTGAATTGTTTGAGAAAAAAAGACTTGATAAAAAAATTAATATCGAAGACGAAGATGCTTTCGAGATGACAAGACTCCTTGCAAAAGAAGAGGGGCTTTTTGTAGGCATGAGCAGTGGTGCTGCCATGGCTATTGCGATACAATATGCAAAAACTTTAGATAAGGGCAATATAGTTGTTATACTTCCAGACAGTGGCGAACGATATTTAAGTACTTCTGTTTTTACTTTTGTAAATAAAACAAACCTTACCCTTTACAATACCATGAATAGACAAAAGCAACTGTTTGAACCTTTAGAATCCGGTAAAGCAACAATTTATTCGTGCGGTCCAACTGTTTATAGACGAATGAATCTTGGAGAGTGTCGCAGATTTATTTTTGCGGATCTTTTATGCAGGTATCTTCAATACAGGGATTTTTCTGTTTCACATATAGTTAATATTACAGACTTAGATGATAAAACCATTGCTGAATCAGAAAAAACAGGTGAGTTGCTTTCAAAATTTACGGATAAATATATTAATGAATTTAAACAGGATCTTGCTTTTTTAGATATAATGCCGGCTTCTTGTTATCCACGGGTTACAGACCATCTTAATGAAATGATATCTGTTTCTGAAAAACTTGTGGATAAGGGTGCGGCATACGAAAAACACAGGTCTGTTTATTTTGATATTTCAAAAGAGTCGGATTATGGAAAATTATCAGGTGTTGACATTGATAAAATCAGAATTGGAGCAACAGTTGATCTTGATGAGTACGAAAAAGAAAACCCAAGGGATTTTACACTTCTTAAAAAAGCACGTTTAACTGAATTAAAAAGGGATGTATGCGTAAAAACCAAGTGGGGAGTAGTCCGCCCTTCTCTCCATCTTCAATGTGCGGCAATTTCCATGAAATATCTTGGAGACACCTTTGATATTCACACAAGCAGTCGAGATCTTGTATTTCCACACCATGAAAACGAGCTTGCCATAGCACATGCATTAACAGGAAAACCCCTTGCCCGATACTGGGTTCATTGTGACAGGGTAATGGATGACCCTGGTTTTAACTTAACTGAACTTACCGAAAAAGGCTTTACGGCAAGGGAAATCAGATTCTGGTTGCTATCAACCCATTATAGAAAACCTATTCATTTTTCCGAAGACAGGCTACATGATGCAAGACGTTCTTTAAAGAAAATTGATGATTGTGTTAGATTATTGCTAAATATAAAAAATGGCGAAAAATATCAGAATCTTGAACAGCTATTATATGATATTAAATACGGAGTTATTTCCGCCATGGATAATGACTTAAATATTGCAACCTGTATGGCTTCTTTATTTAATACCATAAAACAACTAAATATCCTGATACAAAAAAAGGAGATAAACCAAGCGGATGCCAATGGAGTTATTGATGCATTTAAAAAAATTGATAAAGTTTTAAAAATATTTAACTTTGATTTAAAGGTAAATGCACCTGAAGTTGCAGAACTTTTATTAAAAAGGGATAATGCACGCCATAAAAAAGATTGGGTACTTGCAGATAAACTTCGTAAAGAACTTAATAATCTTGGCGTTACATTAATGGATGATAAATCTTAGGGGCAACTTTAATAACAACACAACTTTTTCATGGACATTCATATAAAAGTAAGGAGAACAAATGATTCCTGTATATTTTCCATTTACATATATTTCAGAAAATTCGATAAAATCTATCGGTTCAGTTTTTAAAAAAATTGGTATTTATAATGTTACAGATAAAATTATTTCTGAAACAATACAACAGTATGTGGATAATGAAGTTCTTCATATAGTTGACCCTATTGGCCTTGATTTTAAAAGTCTTGAAATATCATTAAACGAATACAAACAGTGGTGGAGTATTAATCGTGGAGGTGATATGGCTTTGAAAAATATAACAATGGGTGATATCCCATTTTATAATGAAACAGCAACATCCAGAATAAGATCTGATATTCAGGGTAGAACACAGAAAAAAATAGAAATTGACCCCTTTTTAGAATCAATGTTTTTTTTAAGAATTGCCCATGAATTTGATCTACAACAAGATTTAATTGATAGTAAATTAAATGAAATAAAAAAACTTGAGAGCAATTTATATAAGGAACTAAGGGGTGAAGACGAAAGTATATACATGAAAAAATGATTGCCGAACGGATTTCGTCATGGAGTATGTTGCCTGTTAATGAAATAAAAAATAATATTGAAAAACAGCCATTGCTATCTGAAGTGTATATAACAGATAGTTTACCGGCAATTGATTATATTATTGAAAAAACTCCATCTGTTAAACTTGTTTTTTCTATTAATTTAACTCCTGCTATAAAAATGGTAAGAGAGAAGGAAAATAAAGATAAGGTTGATATCTGGCAGGACAAATTATTAAATTGCCTTACAGATCTTGCAAAAAATGATAATTTATCGTTAAATGATAATGGTGAAATTAGCATCGAAAATAACACAGACATATGGAAAAGTATAAGAAACGTACCCGATATTCAAAATATTGGAAAACCTGTTTCTTTAAAAATTTATCTTGATAATAAAATATGCCCATCAGTTTTTTTTGCGAATCTTTCAGGTAAAGATATACCTTCACCTTTAAGTCTTACAACACAAACTGAAATAAAGAATACCGTTTTAGTATTGATTTCGTAAGGCATTGACTCTTATTTTATATAACTTGCCATGGCGGATAATATGCCATACTAAAAAACGAAATTCCTTATAATACAGCTTTTTTGTGGGCTTTCATATAAAAATAAAAAAAATGTTGTAATTTCTTATAAACCTGTTATAGGGGGGCATAAGAGGTCAACTACAAGTTGTAGTTAATAGTATAAATTTTTAATAAATAAGGAGAATTTTAAAATGGCTTTTAGTGTAACTGTAGATGCGGAAAAATGTAAAG
>NBLS01000022.1 GCA_002084385.1 Desulfobacteraceae bacterium 4572_19 | reverse complement strand
TCCAAATTGACGAATATATCAACCAGAGTCTCGTCAAACTGTGCTCCTTTCTCACTTACCAGAATTGAAAGAGCTTTTTCTTTAGACAAGCCTTTGCGATAAGGTCTTGTACTGGTCATTGCATCAAATGCATCTGTAATGGAAATAATTTTTGGTATGATTAAAAGATCCTGTCGCTTAATTGCTTATGTCATGAACAAAACCTCCAATGGAAGTGATGAATATTTCAGACTCTGATAAACCAGCTTTTTGTGATAACTTTTTGGAAAATTGAGCGACTCTCCATGTATGTCCACCAGTATATGCATCACGGGCTTCTATCACTGAACCGAAAATTAATAAAGATTTTAAAAGGGCACTATCTAGAATTATCATAAGAACCTCACTGGTATGTTTTTAAAATGAATGGGTTGGTAATTTGTCAAACGTCGTAAATCACCGGTTGTTAAAGTCGCAGAGCGAAGCGACACGGCTTTAGCAGTCCGAGTAAATTTGCATTGTTATATGATATCTTTCTTTGAAATCGAGTCCACCACCTGGCGGACATCAGCCAAACATCAGCACCTTTTGGGATTCTTTGTAACACAATCACACCTACCATTTTTCTTTTCAAGTGCAATTTGTTTAAGGATCATTGATTTGCCGTTGTCAAGAAAATCACTTTCAATGTCTTTCTTCGTATATTTAAAGCAATAGCATACAAGATCATCGTCTTTAAACTTGTTTTTTTCTTTACCAATTGGTTCGATCTTAATCATATTATCTCCTCTTAGTTTGGTATTTATCAACTTATATCAAAAAATCGTAAGTGTTCACAAGCACCCCATCTTCGCATAAACAGCTTGTCATACATAGGACAACTATTATATGCCAAGCTGTTTATGCGAATATTAAGGCACTTGTGAACGCTTACAAATGTGAGATTACCGAAAAATCACATTTCTCGGTTGTGAACGGTTACAAAAAATCTTACAAATATATATTTGTCATAGAACACCAAAGTTAACCCCCCCCGCCAATGGGCTGACTACCAATTTAGCAGGAAACTAAAGCGTTGAATTTACATCGAAAAACGTAGTTAATCGTGGGTCGGGTTGAACGCATTGTTGGGCGATTATTGCCGACAAACTATTGTAATTACGGATAAGTATTAAGGCTTGGAAATTTTATCACCCATTATGTCTTTGTTAAAAATTTCTGCCCCTTTTTTCATAGCACAAAAATCACCACACATAGTACAAGTATTAGAGTTTTCAGGGGCTCTATTTATGCGTAAGTCTTTAGTAGCATCTGGAAATAGTAAATATTTTTCTAAATCTTCCCAGCGCATATCCCGTCTTGCCATAGCAGCTAACTTTTCATTATTTCGACGTTCTGGATATTTGGCAATATCTCCCACTCGAACCGCTAACCGTGTAGCTCTAACACCTTCACGAACATCATTTTCGTTTGGTAGTGCAAGATGTTCAGCAGGTGTAATGTAGCATACCAAGTCAGCTCCATGACGTGAAGAATTAGCTGCTCCTATTGCTGAGGTGATATGGTCGTACCCTGCACCAGTATCAATGGGTAATGGACCAAGCACATAATAAGGAGCATTGCCACTCATTCTTTTTTCGAGCATAATATTTCCGGCTATTTCATCAAGCGGAACATGCCCAGGCCCCTCAACCATCATTTGACATCCCATACCTCTGCCAAGTTCAGCAAGTTCACAATTAATTATCATTTCAGCCATTTGTGCTCTGTCATGACTATCGTGAATGGCTCCTGCTCTAATACCGTTACCCAATGAAAGAATAGCATCATATTTTTTCATTAAAGCACAAACTCGGTCAAACTGCTCATAGAGCGGATTCTCTTTTTTATTAATATCCATCCATGCAACCATGAATGTACCACCTTTTGAGACTAAACCACCATATCGATAACCTTGTTTACGCAATCGCTCTATCGTGTATCGATTTATTCCGCAATGAATGGCCATAAAACTTATACCATCATCTAATTGTTTTTCTATAAGGTCAAATAGGTATTCAGGGTCTAGTTTACCTGGGTTGGCATATTTAGATGTGGTTTCTTTAAATGCTTGATACAAAGGAACAGTACCCACAGGCAGATTAGTGCTGGCTAAAACAGCTTTACGAATTGCGTCAAGATCACCAGCAGCGGAAAGTTCCATTAAAGTGTCGGCACCTTCTTGTTTTTGCTGTGGTCTTTTAGGATGATTAGCAATCACTATTTCCCCTAAGGCTACACGTTTTCTGATAATTTCCGGTTTAAGCTTCTCTTCTGATGCTACCTTCTCAATTTGTTGACTTATTTTTCCCTGTTGTGCCAATTCTAGCTGAGTTTTCATGCGAACACCTCGTTTGTTCTGTTTGTTGCTCTGCCAGAATAAAAAAATTCTGACAGAGCAATTGTCTATCAGAACCTTTTACCATCATGTTCTAACTTGTTTTAATCATTCAGCACGTCTTCTGGCTTCCCCATCTTTAGACAGCCTTCCCATTGTAAAAAAACATTACAACAGTGACTAAAAAATGCCAAAGAAAACAAAAAGGGTTACAGCATCGGGATATGCCACGGATTTACACCGTGTTCCGTTTGCTGAATGATAATATAATGATTTTTATTACCCCATTTTTTTAACAAAATCAAATTACAAATTTGTGCCGTTTAGCACTACGAATTTGCATGCCCAACGTAGAGCTCACCAGCACCAGAAGCCAATGATGACTTGGCAAAAGTGAAGTTCTTCTCTCAAATGGCAGATGCTAAAAACGCCCGGCTTCTGGTGTCAGGTGGAGCGCATGGTTAGCCGATTTATGGGTCTTTTTGCCTTCTTCTTATTACGACAATATTGATTTTTAAGAAGATATACTTCAACTTATGATGTGACAAGTTCATCCAGTTTTTGTATTGGCGAATGGTATCCTCGCTCAATCATCTTCCGTAACCACGTATTGCCCTCAAGAAGAGTAATTGTACCCTGCTTGACTAACATCGGAATATTATCCAAACAATAACGCCACCTTTAGCAGCCTCAAGAAGAGTAATTGTACCCTGCTTGACTAACATCGCTAAAATACCAAGTGTTCCAGTATGCGGGACGGTGAGTCGTACCACCCATTGTCGGGCATCTTTATCATCCGTCGCGATTTTATATGCCCGGTTAACAGCAACGGCAAGACACGAGGCTTCTCCTTTTCCCAAATGTTCCACAAATTGACGAAACTTCACGGTTTCAGCTTCTGTTAAGTGAAGGCGTTGTAGCCATGTCCACGGATACTCTGGTAATCGACCAAGTTGAACGCCTATTTCCAATTCATGAAACACCTGCTCTGTTGTTCCGACATCCTCAACAAATGCATGGTGAATAGAGTCAGGATGCTGAATCAACGTAAAATTGGACAAAACCGTGTTATCAATGAGAATTATTTATGTTGAACCGCCTGGTTTGCAGTTTCATTCCATTGAGTTATTGCCACAACTTCAGCCTGAGCCTCTTCCGGAGTGTCGATGCCCAACCTGAGAGTAATCCCTTGTCTCACAAATTGCTCTTGGAGTTCAAGGCGATGTATCCCAAGTAACTCTGCCACTTTGCCCAAATTAATCTCTTCATCTATATAGGCTCCGACAATGACCAACCAGCGTAATTCTGCTTGTTGGGTTAAGATGGCATCGAGCATTTGATCAACGAGTTCTGGGCGATATCGTTTCACCTTAAGCAATTGATTATACATCCATGGTTGTATCATCATATATTTAAATCCCATCAATTTACACTGTTATTCTTTATTGCAATATAGTGCTTTCTCATTGTCAATATTTTTATATTTGTGTCTCGAAACACAGGAACTAATAGCGTTTTATCAATAGTCCCACTTACAAAAAAATAAAACACCACATGAACTCTATCACTCCGATAAAGCCAACTTGTAACCGTTCACGACCAAGAAATGTGATTTTTCGGTAATCTCACATTTGTAAGTGTTCACAAGTGCCTTATATTCGCATAAACAGCTTGGCATATAATAGTTATCCTATATATGACAAGCTGTTTATACGAAGATGAGGTGCTTGTGAACGCTTACGCCAACTTTAATTATACGAGTGGGATTATTGATAAAATGCAGTTGAACAATGCCGTGGCCGTTTATGATAATCCCCCTTGATCTCTATGGAGTTAATATAGTAGTCTGATAAATAATGCAAGGAGTTTCTTGAGAGAAATGATAATATAGTAAATGAAATGCTATTTTGTTTGTAAGACATAAGGCACATATATTATATAATATGGTTAAAATAATTATTTAACGAGGTATTGTGAATGCTTACAAATAATTTTACTTCGTTGTACGCTCATCGCAGTATTTTAAAACGGCTTCTTCGCTACGCCTTGTGAAACTAATTATGTAACGGTCTATAATATTCTTTTAACGAATACCTTTTAAAAAATCAGGTTTAAGAAAAGACGGGTCAGGATATTCATAAAAGCCTTTACCAGTTTTAATTCCAATATCCCCTTTATCCACAAACTTTTTTAAATATGCGGCATTAGCTTTAAGTTTTGGATCATTGGTTTTCTTTGCCCAATAATCTGCAATTGTATGGACAGTTTCAATTCCCACTGAATCCATAAGACCAAAAGGTCCCATAAAAGTTTTCATAATTCCCATCCATACACGGTCTATATCTTCATGGGATGCAACATCTCTTGAAATCAAGCTTAATGCTGATTGAAAAAGTTCGCTTAACATGGTGTTAAATACATAACCGCTTTTTTCTTTTTTTAACTCAATGGGATACTGATCAATATCTTTACAAAATGCCATAACAGTTTCCAAAGTTCCTACGGACGTACCAGGGTGGGGCATAACATCAACAACATTGGTTATGGAATAGTCATGGAAATGCAATGCCAAAAACTTTTCAGGTCGTCCTGTTGCTTCAGCTATTATAGATGGAACCAGTGTAGAAGTATTGGTGGTAAAAATAGTATGTTTAGGGCAAATTTTATTAAATTGAGAAAAAACTTTTTGTTTTAAAACAGGATCTTCAGGTATTGACTCGCTTATTAAATCAGCGTCTTTACCTGCTTTTTCAGGATCAATTGTAAAAATAATCCGCAAAAGCCCGGCATCTGCATCTTTCTGATTTATCAGCTCCTGTACTACAACAGATTTAGCAAGTTTTTGAATTTTTTGCTTTGACTGTTTTAAGGAATCTTCAAGGATATCATAAATAGTCACATCAAATCCTGCAACAGCACATAATAATCCAATTTGGGTACCCATGGTGCCGGAACCCAAAACCAATACTTTTTTTATCTTTTTACTACCCATTACAACCTCCTTTTCTTCTTATAAATCAGATGATTCAATAACCTTTAAAGCTGTTTTCTCAAGTGCAATTACAGCAAAAATCAAGTTAGCAAACCGTTTGTTTTTTGTAATTTTATGAAAATACCGATAATAAATTTGCTGTGCAATTACTGATAATCTAAACAGACCAAAACAATAATAAAAATCGAATTTTTGTGTATTTCTGCCTGTTTGTTTTTCATAATATGCAAGTATTTCCAATCTTGTCATGGCACCTTTCATGTTAGTGGGCATTGTCCTCATCATTTTCATTTCATCAGGATCATTCTCCTCTACCCAATAAGCAAGGCTATTGCCAAGGTCCATCAAAGGATCTCCATAAGTTGTCATTTCCCAATCAAGAACCCCAATAATTTTTTCAGGATAATTTATATCCAATACCACATTATCAAATTTATAATCGTTATGCACAATAGCTGGACGGTCGGTATCTTTTGGCATTTTATCTTTTAACCAGGCCATTATAACTTCACAATCCGGAGCATCATCAGTTTTTGCTTTACGATACCGACCACTCCACCCTTCCACCTGCCGCTGAACATATCCATCGGGCTTTCCAATAAAATCAAGACCTGCACCTTTAACGTCAATTCCATGAATTTCTGATAGAATATCTATAAGACTTGCACAGAGATTCTTTGCCTGTTCCATTGAAAAAGACAAATCACCGGGCAAATCTTTTCGTAAAATAATGCCTGATAATTTTTCCATAACAAAAAAAGAAGTGCCTATTATGGATGTATCTTCAGTATATGCCAGTGGTTTTGGGCAGTAGGGGAAAACAGGGTGCAAAGCTTTAAGCACTCTATATTCCCGTCCCATATCATGGCCTGCTTTTACTTTTGCACCAATTGGGGGGCGACGCAACACCATCTGTCTGCCGCCCATATCAATTAAATATGTTAAGTTTGAATAACCACTTGGAAACTGAGTGATAACAATATCACCTGTAAGATCCTTGATATTTTTTTCTAAAAACAGTTTTACTGCATCAGGATCAATTTCTTCCCCGGACCTGATTGGTTCGGCCTTATCTGTTATGTGCATATCTTCTCCTTCTTTTTCTTGTAAATACCTATGGTTCACTCAAAACCGAATTAATTCCCAGACTTCATAGATAAAATGCAAAACGCTTCCACCATATTAATCAAATGATCTGCAAATTGATCTACAGATATTTTTAGTTTACGGTATTTCCACCGTTTTAAATACCACTCTTGCTGCATGGACTTAATTAAACTTGCAGTTAATGCGTGATCTCCAGAATTAAAAATATTTTCTTTTTCACCCATAACAAGAACATCTGTAAGAATTTTCTGAGTATATTCTTCCATCAACTTAACTTCTTTAATATTGCGGGCTTCCATAAATGTAAAATAAAACCAGGGTCTAAATAATTCAGATAAAAAAATATGAGCTTTTATTACTGCTCTTAATCTTTCTACAGGTTTCTCATTAAGCCTTATAACTTGCTGAAAATCTTTTTTTATTATGGACCATCCCTGAATTTGAATAATGCTCAATAGTTCTTCTTTGCCAGAAAAATAAGCATACAATGATCCTAAACTCATATCTGTTTTCTGACTTAAATCCCGCATGCTCATAGCTTGAAAACCTTTTTTATAACTGATACTGAACACAGCTTTAAAAATTTTTTCCAGATTAGTTACAGCGGTTTTCTCTTTTTTTATTCGTATGGCATTCTTATTCTTGTGAAATACCTCTCTGAAAATATCCTGATTTGAAACCGCGTATATTTTTTTAAACTCCTTATAATCCATAAATTACCTTAGGGTTCATTTAAAAACCTAATATTTTTTGTAATGTGAGATTACCGAAAAATCACATTTCTTGGTCGTGAACGGTTACATTTCTTGTTTGTGAACGGTTAATATTTTTTTAATATTCGCTTTGATAGTGAAGTTTTATGAACTTCGTCTGCTCCATCATAAATTCTGGCTGCCCGTTCATGGCGGAAAAAAAAGGCAAGAATTGTATCATCGGTCATACCTAAACCACCATGAACTTGAAGTGCCCTGTCCACGATCTTATTCATGGTATTGGCCACTACAAACTTTATCATGGAAATAGAATCGCGTGCTTTGGATGCCCCATATTTGTCAATCTGCCATGCAGAATTTAGTGTTAATAACCTTGCAGACTGAAGCTCTGCTGCTGATTCTGCAATAAAGTTTTGAATAGTCTGTCTTGTACCAAGGGTTTTACCCGAAGGAGAAATAACCCGTTCATTAGCTCTTTTGCACATAAGATCAAATGCCCGTTGACAAACTCCCAACCACCTCATGCAATGATGAATTCTTCCTGGTCCCAAACGATCTTGCGCAATAACAAAACCATGACCTTCCGGCCCCAATAGATTTTTTTGGGGAACACGGCAAGCTTCAAATATAATTTCACCATGACTGAAATAATCACTGCCTTCATGCCCCATAACAGGAATATTTCTGACCAAATTAAAACCTTTGGTATCTGTGGGTACCACTATCATACTGGCCTGTTTATAAGTTGATGCTTCTGGATTGGTAACAGCCATGGTAATAGCAAACTTTGCACCATCGGCTGCCGTAGTGTACCATTTATGACCATTTATTACATAATCATCACCATCTTTTATGGCTGTTGTTTCTAACATTACAGGATTGGAACCCGGCATATCTACCTCGGTCATGGCAAAACACGAACGAATTTCTCCACTTACCAAAGGAGTAAGGTACTGCTCTTTTTGTTCTTTTGTTCCATGCATATGCAAAATTTCAACATTACCTGCATCGGGTGCCTGACACCAGAACACATAATGACCCAAAGGAGACTTGCCTAACGCTTCAGATACTAAGCCATGTTCAAGAAGTGAAAGCCCCATTCCTCCGCAATCAACAGGAAAATTTGGAGCCCATAACTCCATTTTTTTCACCATATCCTGTTTTTCCCGAAGAACCGGCAGCATCTGTCTAAAATCCTTAACCAGAAATTCAGGCTCAAGCGGGATAAGTTCCTTTTCCACAAACTCATTGATCATATCCACAATAGTTTGAATTCTTTCTGAGACTGTAAAGTCCATTAATTTCTCCTTTTTTGTAAGCCTTTAAATGTTATAAATGCTTCATATCCGTATAAAATGCCTGTATAAATTCTAATACATCCTCCACAATACAAAAATCTGAATGACGAAATATGGGAGCTGCCGGATTGTTATTAATACTAATAATAATTTCAGCATCTTTTATACCTGCTAAATGTTGGGAAGAACCTGAAATACCACAGGCTATGTAAAGCTTGGGAGCTACACTTGCACCGGTGATACCCACCTGGTGTTCATATTCGATCCAGCCCATATCCACCAAAGGCCGAGATGCCCCCACAACCGAAGATGAAAAGCATTTTGCAAATTTAAAAATATATTCAAGATTTTCTTTTTTCCCTATCCCCCTGCCAGCAGATATAATAACCTTTGCCTCTTTCAAGGTATGATTTTCGCGTGTTGTTTTTGTAATACGCTGGTGTTGAATTCTCTTTTTATAGTTAACATTATGCTTAAACGAACTCTTATAAATTTTTACACTTCCAATTTTTTTCTCTTTTCGACAAACCGATTTATACATACCCGGCATCAAAGTTAGCACTACTTTCCGGTTTAACGTTGGA
>NBLS01000021.1 GCA_002084385.1 Desulfobacteraceae bacterium 4572_19 | reverse complement strand
ACCATCAGTGTATATAAGTGATATCGTGTTTGACAAAAATAAAAAAGTCAATGTTTCACGTGAAACATTGATTTTACGTCCCCCAATTATTGCAGTTGGTATAGGGTGTAATAGAAACACACCAAAAGAAGAGATAGAAAAATTATTTTTTAAAACGCTTAAAAATTTCACTCTTTCAGAAAAAAGTGTTTTTACATTGGCTTCTATCAATCTTAAGGATGATGAAATAGGACTGCTTGAATTTGCAAAAGAGCAAAATATCAAGATAAAATTTTTTAAAAAAGATGAACTTAATAAAGTAGAAAATATTAAAACGCCATCTATTGTGGCAAAAAAATATACAGGAGCAAGAAGCGTATGCGAAGCAGCAGCAATTCTGGCAGCGGACAAGGGAAACCTGATTGTGTCAAAACAGATATCAGGCAATGTAACGCTGGCAATAGCAAGAAAAAAAATATACTATACATAATAGGTATAGGTCCCGGCAGTATTGATAATATGTCTAAAAAGGCAATTGAAATATTAAAAAATGTTGATACGGTAGCCGGTTATACAACTTATATTGACCTTGTTCGTTCTTTAATAAAAGGGAAACCTGTAATTAGTACAGGAATGAAAAAAGAAGTTGATAGGGTAAAGTCTGCTATTAATATGGTAGAAGAGGGGAAAAGTTGTGCACTTGTTTCAAGTGGCGACCCAGGCATTTATGCAATGGCAGGACTTGCTTTTGAAATATGTAAAGCCCGTGATTTATTTATAGAACGACCGGATGCTAACACTGTAAATTTAGATAAAAAAGAGAGCGTTAAAATTGAAATCGTACCAGGAATTCCTGCATTAAGTTCTGGAGGTGCATTGCTCGGTTCTCCCCTTACCCACGATTTTGCAGTAATAAGTCTTTCTGATTTATTAACACCTTGGGATATTATAGAAAAAAGAATTAAATTTGCTGCCGAGGCAGATTTCGTTATTGTTTTTTTTAACCCAAAAAGCAAAAAAAGAGACTGGCAGCTTAAAAAAACACAGGAATTAATATTAAATTATCGTGATGGAAAAACTCCCGTTGGAATTACAACAAGTGCAATGCGGGATAATCAAAGTATAGAAATAACAACCCTTGATAAGTTGGATACAGTAGCTGTTAATATGCAGACAACTGTATTTATTGGGAATAGCACATCTATGGAATATTTGGGTTTTATGTTTACACCCCGTGGATATTCAAAAAAATATTCTATTTAAGATTTGCCAAACAATAAATGGTATTTAGTGGGGGTTAAGGGCTCAGAAAAAAACAACTTGCACTTCTTAAACACCGATATATGTAATTTGATTACGTTGTGAAAGCTTAAAATACGACAGTATTCCTACACTTTCACAACGTAGCCCAATAAGACATCTCAACATTCTATAAATACAATTTATTTTTTTGTAAGCCCTAAAAATAAATTTTTTACCAGACGCTACAAATTTAGAGATCTCCTCGATAGGATGCAATGAAAGGATATAATTAAGTTAATGAAAGGATATATTCAGGTTTACACAGGCAATGGTAAAGGCAAAACCACAGCTTCATTAGGTCTCGCGATAAGAGCTGCCGGAGCCGGATTAAAAGTTTATATTGCTCAATTTTTAAAACAAGGCGATTATAGTGAAATAAAAGCTCTTAAGAGATTTTCAGATTTAATTACTGTTAAGCAGTATGGACTTGGGCGGTTTGTTAATGGTAATCCATCCGATGATGATAAAATTGCCGGAAAAAAAGGATTAGAAGATGTTGTTAAAATTCTATTTGCAGGAAAACACGATCTGGTTATTGTTGAAGAAGGAAATACTGCTGTTATGTGCAATCTTTTTCCTGTCCAAGAACTTTTAGATCTTATTGATGTAAAGCCTGATAATGTTGAACTTGTTATTACCGGACGGGGAGCTGATTTAAAAGTTATTAAAAAAGCTGATCTTGTAACGGAAATGAAAGAAATAAAACACTATTTTTCAAAAGGAGTTAAAGCCAGAGTTGGAATCGAAAAATAAAAAAGCCATATGTATTGCAGTTTTAGGTACAGGTTCAGATGTCGGAAAGAGTATTATTGCCACGGCTATTTGCAGATATTTAAAACAAAAAGGATTAAAAGTTGCACCCTATAAAGCTCAAAATATGTCCAATAATTCCGGCGTTACACCGGAGGGGCTTGAAATGGGGCGTGCTCAAATAGTGCAGGCAGAGGCCGCAGGTGTTGTTCCCCATGTGGATATGAATCCAATTCTTTTAAAACCCACAAGTGAAACAGGTGCCCAGATTGTTCTTTTTGGAAAAGCCTTGGAAAATAGCACGGCAATTCAATACCATAAGAAAAAAGAATATTTTTTTCAAAAAGCAAAGAATGCTCTTGATAGGTTACGAAAAGAGTACGAAATTATTATAATAGAAGGGGCTGGTTCCTGTGCAGAAGTTAATCTTATGCCGTCCGATATCGTAAATTTTAGAATGGCTGAATATGCCAAGGCAGATGTTATTCTAATAGCTGATATTCACAAAGGAGGAGTATTTGGCCAGTTAATAGGAACATTGGAATGTATTCCTGAAAAATTTGCAAATATGATTACAGGTTTTATTATTAATAGATTTAAAGGAGATATTACCCTTTTTGAAACGGGAATAGAGTGGATTGAAAAAAAAAGTGGGAAAAAGGTTTTTGGAGTGCTTCCATGGTATAATGATATTACTATTGAAGCGGAAGATTCTGTTGTAATAGAAACCCCTGAATTGAAAGCTAATAACACAGATAATCTACCTGAAATAGTGGTAATACGACTACCGCATATTTCTAATTTTACAGATTTTCAACCACTTATAAATATTAATGCAATAAATCTTGTATTTGCAGAAAAGGTAAAAAATTTATCCAAATGTAGTGCCGTTATAATTCCAGGGTCAAAAAATACTCGATTTGATCTTGATTGGATAAATAAGGCAGGATGGGCAGATGAAATTAAAGAGTATGTAAAATCAGGAGGACATCTTCTTGGAATTTGTGGCGGATATCAGATGATGGGAAGTGTTATCCATGATCCTGAAGGACTTGAAGGGCATCCGGGTTCAACAAGCGGACTTGATCTTTTGCCGGTTGAAACCATATTAAAAGCTCCGAAAACAACTACACTAAGCAAGTTTAAATGGGACAAGGTTGTTGGTACCGGTTATGAAATCCATATGGGCTATACAACAAGAAATAAGGGTGAATTATCCATGTTTAATGTTTATAAACGAAATAAAGTCAGATGTGAACATTACGATGGATGTATAATAAATGATGGACAAATTCAAGGTACATACATGCATGGTATTTTTGATGAACCTGAAATAACAAAAAAATGGTTAAAAAAAACAGGGTTAGATTATATTAAAGTTAATTACAAAGGAGGCCTTGCACAAAGAGAAATAGAGTATGATCGTCTTGCTAAACATTTTGAAAAATATATTAATATGGATAAAATAATACAGGAGTAATATAATTGGTGAAAGAAACAATACTTGTAATGGGTGGCTGTAGAAGCGGAAAGAGTAGTTATGCACTTGAATTAGCCGAACAGATTTCAGGGGATAAAAAACTATTTGTAGCAACATGTATTCCTTATGATGATGAGATGAAAGACAGGGTTGCAAAACATAAAAAAGAGAGAGATAAAAAGTGGCTGACAATAGAAACACCGATAGAAATTTATAATACGATAAAAGAAAAAAGTATAACAATGGATGTAATTCTTATAGATTGTCTTACCCTATGGATTTCAAATCTTATGGGAAAGAATCTTGATGATCAGGAAATTTTTACTGAAATACAAAAATTAATATTAAGTTGCAAAGAAGCCTCTTGTTCTGTTATTATAGTTTCAAATGAAGTTGGAACAGGAATAGTGCCCGAAAACAGTATTGCAAGAAGATTTCGGGATATTGTTGGATTTGCAAATCAAAAAGTCGCATCTTCAACCAATAAGGTTATTTGGATGGTTGCCGGAATACCGGTTCCAATTAAGGGTTAAATTTTAAATGAACCATAAACTAAAAAGGAGTGTGTTATGGATAAAACCACCTTGGCGTTATTAAATCAAAAAGTAAAAAAAAAGAATATTACATTTATTAGGCAGGGTGAAAAAACAAAGCAGGGAATTCTTATGAAAATTGAAGGTGAGTTTTGTCTTATTAAAACCACTGAAACAGACGGAGAGTGGGTTCATTATAGTTTTGTTGGGTTTAAAGCAAAATTTAAAGAAAAAGAATAAATTTTAAACCATAGGAGAAATTAATATTATGCGTAGTACAATTTTCATTACATTGATAACTTTATTTTTCATAACTGCTTGTACTCCGGTTATGCAAAATAAAAAGAATCAGGATGGTGTACTAAATAGTACATCAAGCAATACACCAAATAATGCAATTGATAATAAATCAGCACAAAAAGAAACGTATGATGCTCACCGAGCATATACTCGTTATCATTTTGAAGATGAAGAAATGGATTTTGCTTTCCAGTGGCTATTAGGTAGTATCTCAACCGGGGGAGCAGAAATAGGGGAAGCGTTTTATGTTGCAGGTAATATTGAAGATGGCAGTCCTGTTAGTTGGCAGACAGAATGGGAAAAAATGGCCATAAGAAAAGAAATCCGTGCAAAGGAAGCTTTAAAAAATGGTAATAATATAACTGCTCGTGAATCATATCTAAAAGCATCTAATTATTATCGGACAGCATTGGTATCCATGATGCCGGATAACCCTAAATTTAATGGTATCGGAAAAAAAATTAGAACTTGCATGGTAGAAGCCGGAAAACTTTTTAACCCACCTATGACATATTTTGAAGTTCCATTTGAAGATGTAGTTCTTCCAGGATATTATCGTCCGGTAAAAAAAGATGGACAACCTCGTAAAACATTGCTGATGATAGGTGGAGGTGAAACTTTTATTGAAGATAATGTTTTCTATATCGAACAGCAAACGATTAAATACGGTTATAATTTTATAACAGTTGATATTCCCGGGCAAGGAATGCTTCCGGCACAAGGATTGTTTTTTCGAAAAGATACTGAAACACAAATAAAGGCAATTTTAGATGTTATTTTAAGCTTTAAAGAAGTGGACCCGGAAAAACTTGCAGTATATGGAATTAGTAATGGAGGTTACTTTGTACCCCGTGCAGCTACTGTTGAAAAAAGGATTAAGGCACTTATTGTAAGCAGTGCGGTAGTTGATAACTATCTTATGTTTAAAGAAATGCCGTTTGCAAAAGATACTCAAGAACAAATTGATAAATGGCCAGCCTTTAAAAAGGCTGTTACTTCGGCTGTAACATGGCGTTGGGGGCTTGATCCTGAAGATGTTAAAGGTCAGGTGGAACAAACAAAAGGTTATACTTTTGATCCTGCAAAAATCACATGTCCAGTGTTAGATATTGTTGGAGCCGGAGAGTATGTTAATAAAGAAACTGAACGCCAACAAAAAGAATTTTTGGATAATCTTGGTACTCAAAATAAAACAATAGTAATTACCCCTGAAAATGAAGGTGCTTCTTCTCACTGCATTGGGGAAAATCGAACACTTATGTCAGAAGTGCTTTTTGACTGGTTGGATGGTATATTTAAAGAAGAGTAGTGATCCTTGTTTAGAGCATTATTGGAGGCTTACCAAACAGTATTTATACTTTTGGTAAACCTCTTTATAATGGTTCTTATTTTTTGTATTTTAACTTTTTAATATGAAAATCTCTATAGAACGCTGTATTATAAAGACCTTCATTTTGGTGAGGCGTATTATTCACCATGGCAAATTATTAAAACCAGGATCGATGACTCCAGATATCTTCTTCCAAATTCTTTTTATCTTCATTGAGTTTAAGATAATTAGATGCATTTTGAATAGCCAATCCGCCTTGATGGGCAAGGGCACTAACCATTGTTACCAGATCTTCCGGAAAATCCCGTTTAGTTTCACTGAAAAGTTTCATAACCCCAATAGTCTCATCCCGAGATTTTATTGGAGCACAAATCATTGATTTTATTCCCTCTTTAACAACAGCTTCTTTATTTTGAATTTGATCATCGGTGGTCACATCAACTATTACTCTTGTTTCGTTATTAACAGGCAAAGTTTCGTTGCTTGAAAATATAGAATCATTATTTAACGAATCTTCACTTAATCCATAGCTTGCAACAAGTTTTAATTTTTTTGTTTCCTGATCAAGAAGGCTGATTAAAACTCCCTTCATTCCAAGAACTTCACATATTTCGGAAGTTAGTATGTGTAGCACCATTTTAATATCTAAAGTGGAATTAATACTGGAAGAGAGTTCAAGAAAAAGTAATGAGTTTTTACGTAATCGTTCAAAGAGTCTGGATTTTTCAATAGCCATTCCTCCATGATCTGCCATTGCTATTAAAAATTCAATTTCATCTTTGGAGAAATCTCTGACCTTGGCGGTGTAAAGCGATAGTATTCCAATAACTTTTCCACTAACCATTACAGGTACTGTTAAGATGGACGCAATCCCCTCTGCTTTTTTAGCTTCATGGTTTTCTAATCTTGGGTCGGTTGTTGCATCCCGAAAGAAAAAGAAACCTTTTTGGGCAATATTATTTACAAGTTTTTTAGCAGTCATGGGTTTTGCATGTAAATAATCAGACGACATGCCTTTTTGTGCAACCGGTAAAAAGATATCTTGGCTTTCATCAGCGAGAAACAGACAAGCGGCTTTTCCATCTAAAGCATCAATAGCACTTTCAACAATTAAATCTAAAAGTTTTTCAGTTTCAAGGGTTGTTACAAAAGCTTTTGTAACCTTACAAAAAATTTTAAAATAATTACTTTGATTTTTCATTTTATTTCCTTACCCGATTAATTCGGAGTTAAGGTTCACAAAAAAATAAATTGTATTTCTTGGATGTGAGATGCTTGATTGGGTTACGTTGTGAAAGCGTAGGAATACTATCGTATTTTGAGCTTTCACAACGTAATCCAATTAGGCATATCAGCGTTTAAGAAGTACAAATTATTTTTTTGTAAGCCCTTAATTGTTAAACAAGTTATTATTCATCTCTCTTTTTTAGCCACGCTACAATTTTTGGAGAAAACTGTTCCTGTACACGAGAACTAACATAGATACCAATATGTCCGGTATTCAGGCAGATATCTTCAGTATCATTACTGCCGACTTTGCTCGTTAAAAGTTCACAGGCTTCAGGTGGAACAAGGTGATCAAATTTTCCGTAAAAATTTAATAACGGCATTGTAATTTTTTTCAAGTCAACGAGTTTACCATCCAATTTCATTTTACTTTGAATAAGAAGATTTTTTTGATAACAATCTTTTACAAATTGACGAAATGTTTCACCTGTAACATCAGGACTATCAAAAATCCATTTTTCCATACGTACAAAATTTTCTACAAAAACTTTATTATCCATATTCTCAACAAATCCAATATACTTGTCGAGCATAAGCCTTGCAGGATTAAGAAGAAGAAAACCCAAGTTCATAAGGTCGCCGGGAATATTGCCATATGTATCCACCATTCGATCAACATTTATGCTTTTCATCCATATATGAAGTAAGCCTTTATTGGTATCAAAATTTGTAGGGGTTACAGTGGTAACAAGATTTTTAACCTTTTCAGGATGCAGAGCAGAGTACATAACACAAAAAGCACCCCCCATACATATTCCCATAAGATTAAGTTTTTTGATATTAAGTTTTTTTAGAATAAATTCAACAATATTATCCATATATCCATTTACATGATCATCAATTGTAAGAAATTTATCTTTACGTGTGGGATAACCCCAGTCAATCATATAAAGGTCAACTCCACTATCCATAAATTTATTTACAACACTTCTTCCATCTTGTAAATCAAGCATGGTCTCCCTGTTAATTTGAGCATATACAATAAGGAGCGGAGTTTTCATGCTGTGTTCTATTTTTGAACGGTAATGTTTTAACTTAACCCGATCTTCTTCATAAATGACATCATACGGCGTGGATGCAATGTCAGTTTCAAGATCATCAAGTAAAACATCAGATGCTTTTGTAGCTCTGTCGTGTACCGTTTTTGTCTCCTCTGCAAATCTTGATAGAATTAAATCTACGGGTATTTTGGACTTTTCCATTTAATACCTCCTTTATTCTAAGTGAACTTTAAATTAATTATTTTTTTAACTGTTTTAAGCTCTTTTTTTAACAGGTAAATTTCTTTGTATAGTTCATCCATATCTTTTAAAGTAGGCATTGAGCAAAGTTTTAAAAAATCTTGCTGAAGTTCTTCTTTTGCCATTAAATTTTTTAAAAGAATTTTCCACCGGAAGAAAAAAAAGAAACATAAATTCAGATAAATGATTTTGAAAGACATTGAATTTATCCATACTGCGTAACTCTTTTTCTTGATAAAATCGTGTTAATCCTAATTGGGGAATATTAAAAAATTTTTTAATTTCTGTGTCATAAACATCCCTCCATGCTTTAAAAATTTCCTGATCAAGATCATTAAAATTACATGAACTTGTAGATTCTCCAAATTTAGAAATTCTGTTCATTATTTTTTGCTGAACATTTGAAAAAGATTCCATTCCAGATTGAATCATTTTTTGTGATATTTCAGGAAGTGATGCAAAGCTTGCCTGAAAAGATTTCATCTCTTCAGGCTTACTCATTGTTGCAAAAATAGTTTGCCAATTTTTTAATGCAGCATCCATTGATTCTGTTATTCTATTGCCTTGGGGGCTGTCTGCTTCACTGTTTTTCATGCTTGCAGAAAAATTTGGCCATGTGCGACCTGCTTTTGACCAATATTTTGTTGTACTATCTATCCTGAAAGCTCAAAATACGATAGTATTCCTACGCTTTCACAACGTAACCCAATCAGGCATCTCAACATCCAAGAAATACAATTTATTTTTTTGCGAACCCTTAATCAAACCGACCATATCAGCAGGTATTCTTTTTAGCAAGCCTTTTTCCTTTTTCGTTGCGGTGTATTATATTATCACTTACAAGCCGTTACATAAATTCAGCTATTATATATTGCAATACTACTTGCATCTTCGCACCTTGTAAAGTTAATTAGTAAGCGTTCACAAGCACCTCATCTTCGCATAAACAGCTTGGCATATATAGGACAAAACTATTATATGCCAAGCTATTTATGCGAATATAAGGCACTTGTGAACGCTTACAAATGTGAGATTACCGGAAAATCACATTTCTTGGTCGTGAACGGTTACGTTAATTATTTGACTGTTTATAATTTTTGGCATGGCCAGCAGCCACTCTTTTTATTGCCAAAATAACTTCATCTCTTAACTCTTTATGTTCAATAAAATTACCATCTCTTTTAATATAAGAAACAAGAATTTTAGAGTATTCACAAGCAAGAGTATTATTTCTTGCCATAATTTCCCCCATCGCTTCAGGAGAACCCCAGCCAATCCCCCCTGATTCGTCATTAAGATTCCACATAAGACGACGCATAATAATTCTGGCAGATTCCATATTTTTTTCGGCCATTCTATCGACAATAACACCCATCAGAATAGTAGCATTTTTTTTCAGTTTTTTATTACTTGAATAAAAAAAGGAGAATAGAGCATTAACAATCTGAATATCTGAGATGTCAGATAATTTAAAGTTTTCTGTATTAAAATTATTATCGAGAAGTAATTTCCCAATAATTTTTTTTACTTGTCTGAAATTTCTTTTTTTTATTGGCATAGTTTTATATGAAAATCCCTGAAAAAACTGTATTTAAAAAACTTTCATTTTTTGTTGTGGCATACTATTCGCTGTGGCGATTATATGAAAGTCCCTGAAAAAGCTGTATTTGAAAAACTTTCTTTTATGTGGCGTATTATTCACCATGGAAGTTATATTGTATATGTAAAAAATTATAGTAACCGTTCACAACCAAGAAATATGATTTTTCGGTAATCTACAAATTATAAAAACTAATATTTTTTAGTATCCTGCTTAAATTTTATGGTAAAAACAATTTGTAAAAAATAAAAACCAATAAAATCAGGGATAAATTATTACTGAAACTAAATTTACCCTAAAATTTAAACAGGATACGTTTTTTAGTAGTAATTTTTATCTTTTTATACTATAGCTTACCGTATGATGATTAAACAAGATAATTCAACTTATTTCTGGCCAGAGCTTATTTCTGGAAAACTTATAAAGAGATATAAGCGATTTCTGGCTGATGTAGAGCTTGAAAATGGAGCAATAGTTACTGCTCACTGCTCAAATACAGGAACTATGAAAGAGTGTTCGGATCCTGGAAGTACAGTTTATTTATCCTATCATGATAATCCAAAACGAAAATTAAAATATACATGGGAACTTATTAAAATGCCTTTATCACTTGTGGGCGTAAATACTCTTGTTCCCAATCGTCTTGTGAAAATTGCGGCAGAGGCTTGCTGTATTAAAGAACTTCAGGGGTATCAAAAAATTAAATCAGAGGTTAATACAGGGCAGGGATCAAGACTTGATCTTATGTTGGAAAAAGATTCCGGTGAAAAATGCTTTGTGGAAATAAAAAATTGTACGTTAGTTATTAATAGAAAGGCAT
>NBLS01000020.1 GCA_002084385.1 Desulfobacteraceae bacterium 4572_19 | reverse complement strand
AATGATGTTTGGCATCTTTTAAAATATGATCCATAATCAATGATAGTTCAACAGCCTGATTGCGAATTTGCCCAAGTTGAATTTTACCCAAATCTACCAAACGATAATAGAAAAAACTGATAATTATGGCTATAATGATAAAGAAGTAAACAAGATAAATCCGATAGTATTTTTTGAAAAAATCATTATTCATCGTTTGTTTTTTCATATTTTATAATTCCTTTAAGGGAGTATGAAAAATATAATCGTCCACAATATTTTGAAAAATCACTAAAGATTAATTTCCCAAATGTGATAATTGGTCAAGTATTTATTTCCAACCCCCTAAGTGATTCCCCATTATAGTGGTCGGCTATAAATTCGATGGAGTATAGGTTGTAAGAAGAATCATATCATCATCTTGTCCATGGTTTTTAATTATTTTTTTTATAATAGACAAACCTAATCCCTTTGCAGAATTTCTTTTTAAAATATTTGGCTCTGATAATAAAACTTCTCTGATATGCTCTTGTTCTATTCCGTCTGAAAAGTGAAATAACCAGCTGTTTTCTTCAAGTATTCTCTCTTCTTCAATAAACAAATCTTGCCTCTCTAACAATCCCATGCAAAGCCCTCCTCCGGCAAGTTCATAAAAAGACAAATTGCCATTAAGGTCAGTTGTTACAAGAAGTCCGCCCGGGTTTCCGGCTGTTGCAATTACTACTTTTCTTAATTGACGATCATATAAAATAATCGTGGCACAAATATGGGTTGTTTCATATCCCATTTTACATAATAGAGGAGATAAGTCCCAAAAAAATAGCACTCATATACGAACTTGCAACACTATGCCCTGCAATATCTCCTAATATAGCCACACATTTTCCATCGTTATTTAATTTAATACATTTTGCCATATCCCCGCCTGCTTCATGCAGTGGGATAAGCCCAACATCAAAAAAATCACACTGTTTATCACAACCTATACTAACCAATTGTTCCTGAGCTTTTCTTACCTGTTTGGCAGTGTCCGCATTTTCCTGTTTAGAGCCCTTTTGGCAAGATTGATAAATAACTGTTTCAATTGTCATGGCAATGGAATTTTCAAAACTATCCTTGGGAATAATACCGTCAACACCCTGACTGACAGCAAATTGAAATGTATCGGCATCGTATTGTGTATAATAAATAAACATAAAAATATCAGGATATTCTCTTTTAATAATTGAAAGAAGTCCCACGGCATCAATTTCAGATGTAAAAAGATTACTAATAACAATATCTGGTTTTGTATTCGGATTTTTTAAAATATCCAAAGCCAAAGATCCATTAGATACAGATATAACGTTAAATCCTAATTTTTTTAGTATATTACTATATTTATCTTCAGTGTTTTGATCTTCTTCAACAAGCAGTAAGCTGTATTTTGAAAAAAGAATATTTTCGTTTTCCTTTTGCGATTTACCCTGTAAAGTTGCATTGTTATGAACCTTATTATTAGCTGGTATGTTATATTTTTTCAGTATCGCTTTAATATCTGCGGCACTAACAGGTTTTGGCAAAAAATCATTGCATTCATGGCAGATATAGCAATAACAGGTGTTAATATACCCATACTACGAATTTTCTTTGTTGCTTCAAACCCATTTATACCGGGCATCAACATATCCATAAAAATTAAATAAAAATCATGTTTTTTGACATATTCAATAGCTTCACTTCCGTTTATTACTTCAATAACAGAAAAATTTAACTCCTTTAATATCTCTGATAAAAAGATCCTGTTAAAAGGATTATCATCTACAACTAAAATCAAATTACTATTCTCTGACTCTGTAAAAGCCGGTAAATCTGCTGAAATTGTTTCCATTAATAATTCCTTTATTCTCCATCAAAAAATATGTAAGTGTTCACAATACCTCATCTTCGCATAAACAGCTTGTCATATACTAGGACAAGCTGGTTATGCGAATATAAGACACTTGTAAACGCTTACAAATGTGAGATTACCGAAAAATCACATTTCTTGTTCATGAACAGTTACAAAAAATATTTTATAATAGCTTTCCACTTTTTTATCATCACACATCATCCTGAAATTTTTCTTTTACAATAAGCCAGGCATCTTCTTGCCGTAAAAAAGCGTCGACTATTTTCGGATCAAAATGTTGCCCCTTCTCTTCAATAATAATATTTTTAACTTTTTCATGGGAATAAGCATCTTTATAACATCTTACAGTGGTCATTGCATCGTAAACATCTGCCAAAGACATAATTCTTGCAGGAAGCGGAATATCTTCACCAGCAAGTCCCTGGGGATACCCTTTGCCGTTCCATTTTTCATGGTGGAACATGGCTATTTCGTAAGCAAACCAAAGATAAGGAGAGCCGGTTTTTTTATATATCTCTTTAATAAGTTTTCCACCTATTACGGTATGCTCTTTAATAGAATCAAACTCTGCATCGGTAAGCCTGCCCGGTTTATGTAAAATACTATCTAATATGGCCACTTTCCCAAGGTCATGGAGTTGACTTACCTTGCTAATCTCATCGGTTGCGGCTAAAGTTAATTTTAATTCAGGATTATTTTTTGATAAATCCTCGGCAAGCAGTTTAACATAATGAGCTGTCCGTTCAAGGTGAAAACCTGTTTCCTCGCTTCTGTATTCAGATAGTTTAGCCATAGATAGAATCAGTTCTTCCTGACTTTCCAGCTTTAAAAGACGGGTTCCGCCCCCTAACCTTAGTTTTAATTCATCGGGAAAGACAGGTTTGGTAAGGTAATCATCGGCTCCAAGGGACAAGGCATTTATTAAAGACTCCTTATCATCCATGGACGTTAACATAATTATATAGGTATATCGAAGTTCTTTTGCTCTTATTATTTTAATTAATTCAAATCCATTCATTTCGGGCATTTCAAGATCTGTAATCACAAGTCTTATATCAAGATTTCCAGATAATATATTAAATGCCTCAAATCCGTTTTTAGCCTCAAGCACTTCATAACCTTCTTCTTCCAATGTTATACGCAAAATCATACGTTGAGCCATATCATCATCTACAACAAGCACCCTTACTTTTGTTTTCACAGGTTCCATTTAATTAATTTCCATAATTATCATTATAATATTTTTTCAGTTCTATCATCAAATCTCCCACATTTTTTTTTAAATCAATAAATACTTTATCTGCCCCGGATAGTTCACCGTTGCGCCCCATCATTTCAAGATTTAATGCAATACCTGCAACTTTTTCAGAAAAATAAACAACCTGTCCTTTAAAAAAATGAGCTGTAGTTTTCAGCTTTTTTACATCTTTTTTTTCAATGGCATTTTTAATATTTTCAACCCCGGACTGATAGTTGTTTATAAGAAAGCTTGTTAATTTTTCAGCAATAACCATATTATTACCAACTAACTTAAAAAAATAATCCTTATTGAAAATATTATTTGACTGTGGCTTTTTATCAAGAAAATTTTCAATTTTACTTTTACTTTGCTCCCCAAAAAAATTAACACCCCTGGCAATATGCTTTTTTATGATAGTTAGAAGTTTTTCAGCATCAATTGGTTTTGAAATATAGTCGTCCATTCCAACTTTAAGGCATTTTTCACGATCCCCTTTTATTGCGTTTGCTGTCATAGCTATAATGGGAATTTTTGAAATATCAAATTTAGAATTATAAACTTCCATGTTTTTAATTTTTAATGTTGCTTCAAGTCCATCCATTTCCGGCATCTGCACATCCATTAAAATCAAATCAAACGTCTCTTTTCCCAGTATTTCCAATGCCTCTTTACCATTATTTGCCACAACTATTTTATGTCCGAGACCCTCTTGCAACAGTTCTATTACAAGAGTTTGGTTAATAAAATTATCTTCGGCCAGCAAAATTTTTAATTTGGGCATTTTTGCCTCGGAAATAACATGACGAGTTACAAAGGTTTGTTTTTCTTCCTTAAATATTTTATTATCTGTTTCACCTGCTATTTTATTTTGCAATTCATTTTTAGACTGGCCAAGCACAGCGAGCAGACAGTCATAAAGCTCTGATTGTTGAACAGGCTTGGTAAGATATGCAGAAAATCCTACTTCACGGGCAAGGGTTGCATCCCCACGCTGGGCATTTGATGTTAACATAATCAGCTGAATATTTTTTAAACTTAAATCCCTCTTTATAACTCGAGCAAGCTCCATACCATCCATTTCAGGCATCATATAATCAATGATTGCAAGATGAAAAGGATTTCCGGTCTTTTTCGCACTATCAAGTATTATCAAAGCTTCTTTCCCACTTTTAGCTTCACTGTGTTTACAGCCCCATGAATTAAGATATTCTTTTAAAATTTCCATATCAACAGTATCATCATCTACAACAAGTATCTGTTTTTCACGAATATCACATGGAATTACTATAGAGTTTTCCGGAACATCCAACTGTTTTTCAAAAACTGCTGTAAACCAGAATGTCGATCCTTTTCCTTCTGTGCTTTCTACACCAACTTTACCTGCCATCATCTCTACAAGTTGTTTTGAAATAGCCAGACCCAAACCGGTTCCGCCATATTTACGGGTTGTTGACATATTAGCCTGTGTAAAGGACTTAAACAGTTTATCTTGTTTTTTTTTAGAAATACCAATACCTGTATCTTTTACGGCAAACTGTAAAGTAACATTTTCATCATTGTTTTCAGTTATAATCCGTGTTATCTCAATTGATACTTTGCCTGTTTTCGTAAATTTAATTCCATTACTGCAAAGATTGGTTAAAACTTGTCGCAAGCGTCCCGGATCACCTTTTAATAAACAAGGAACATACGGATTAATTAGCAATGTAACCTCAAGATTTTTTTCACGGGCTTTTATTGCCTGGGCATCTGTTATATCCTTTAATAACGGTCTTAGATCAAAATTAATATTTTCAAATTCCAGTTTTCCTGCTTCAATTTTGGAAAAATCAAGAATATCATTTATTAGTACTAATAAAGAGTCAGCACTTTTTTTAGCCATTGAAGTATATTTTCGTTGTTTTACATTTAAATCAGTTTTAAGTAAAAGATCGTTCATGCCGGTAACACCATTCATGAGAGTTCGAATTTCATGACTCATATTAGCAAGGAATTCACCCTTGGCATGATTTGCATCTAAAGCTGTTTTTGCTATATTTTTAAACTCCGTAATATCGCGAAATATATGCACCATCAATGGAGCTTTATCATCTCCCCATAAAGGTGATGCTGTAAGATTAAAATAACCGTTGAGCTTTTCTTCATAATACTCATATGTATATACATCGGTATTGACTGCTGTTTTTCTTCCTAAACAATACTTGCAGATTTCTTTTTTTCCATGAAAAAAATTAAAGCACTTTTTTCCGGGTATCTCATGAATTGGCAACCCGACACGTTTTGCCATGGCCTGATTTACACGTATAATACAGCAATCACTATCAACAATGGTAATTAAATCAGGGACAGCATTAAATGTTAATTCCCATAATTGAACAGACTCCATTAAAGACTTTTTACTATTTTGAAGCCTACCTTCCATCTGAAATCTATATAATGCCATCTCTATGGTTACTTTTAGTTCCCGATTATTAAACGGTTTAAGAATAATTCCAAAAGGTTTTACAACCTTGGCACGGTCAATATTTTTATCATCAAAAGAACCTGAAAGAAAAATAATCGGCACATTTACATCAAGGAGAATAAGCTGTGCTGCTTCAATACCGTCCATTGTACCATCTAAAGTAATATCCATTAATATTAAATCAGGTTTTAATAATTGAGCTTTTTTAACAGCACCTTTTCCGGATGTTTCAAGAGCAACAACTGAATACCCCATCTTTTTTAAACTGAACTCTATAGCAGTTGAGGTAGCAATTTCATCTTCAACGATCATAATTGTTTCAGTTTTCATATTACCCTTTCAAACGATATAATTTAGATAAATATACTTTTTAAAAATTAATTCATAATACAATGTTACATCAACAAGGATGTATATAGCATCACAACGAACGTTGTCAATAAAAATAAATGCCCATGGTCGGCTGGGAGGTAACAGGCAAGCACCTGCGGAACACGCGATTTGGCACGTAAAACCGACAGTTTAACGTACATCCCTTAAAGTGAATAAGTTTGATAAAACAGGTTTGTTAAAAATAACTTGACATAACCTTCACAGATAATTATACACTTGCTACTTATTTGTTTTATTGCTTACCAAATTAACGAAAGGATTTGTATTTATGGGAAGACAAATTTCAACTTTTATCCTTGGGGATACAATTCTGGGGGTGGATATTCTGCTTGTAAAAGAAGTGTATAGAAATATCGAATTAACCCCCATACCGGATGCTCCTGCGCATCTTCGTGGATTAATGAATCTTCGTGGCCGTGTAGTAACCGTGATAGACCTTAATGTCTGCATGAACCGTCCCGAGATAGACTCAACTGATGAAAATCGGCTTTTAATATTAAAAACCGATGATGAAATTGCACAATATCAAAAACATGGGCTTATGGAAGATGCTAAGCTCGGGGAAGATATTGTAGGCTTTTTAATCGACCGTATGGATGATGTTATTAATGTTGAAACTAAAAATATTGTTCCACCTCCTCCTAATCTTGAATCCATAGAAGAAGAATTGATTGAAGGGGTAATAAAACTTGGGGGAAAACTTGTGATTTTACTTGATGTTACAGCTCTTTTAGAGAAGATTATGTCTGTAGAATTGGAAAATTAATAAAATATAAAAAAGTGGGCTCATGGTTCACAAAAAATTACTAAAGAGGAGTAAATTAGATGCTTAGAAAAATAAATGTAAAAACCAAAATTTTACTTTCAATCTGCTTATTGGCTTTGTTTTCATTTTCAATTACCATTGCAGTTATTACGATTAAGACAAGAGATATGGTTAAAATGGAGGCTGAAGACAAGATTGTTCAAATGGCATACCGTTACAGTGGAGTTGTCAAATCAAAATTGGATGCTGCAATGGATGCGGCACGGACAATGGCACATCTTTTTGAGGGAATGAAAAACTCTGTTGATGCTCCCGAACGAAAAGAGCTAAACAGAATGTTAAAACAACTTCTTGAGCGAAATCCTGATTTTATTGGTACGTGGACATGTTGGGAACCTGATGCTTTTGATAAAAATGACAAGGAATTTATAAATGCAGATGGCCATGATAATACAGGAAGGTTTGTTCCGTACTGGAGCAGGAGTGGAGACAAGGCAGTTGTTGAACCTCTTGTTGATTATAATACTCCGGGGGCGGGTGATTATTATCTTTTATCCAAAAATACAGGTAAAGAGACAATTCTTGACCCCTATAAATATGTCGTAAGTGGTAAAGAGATGCTTATTACCAGTGTGGTAGTTCCTATTTACCATAATGGTCGGGTTGTTGGTGTGGCAGGAATTGACATAGCATTAGATGTATTTAATAAATTAATTGATGATATCAAAACAAGTGGGGCCATATTCGGAACAGGTTATATCAGCTTAATCTCCAATAATAGTACTTATGTAGCTCATCCTAAAATAGAAAGAATAGGGCAAGATATTATAAAAACTGACCCGTGGGCACAGCCTTTTAAAAGCGATATAGCAACCGGTAAGCAATTTATTACTGCAAGTTTTTCTAAAACATCCGGTGCATATGCATGGAGAGTGTGTGTACCTATTGTTATTGGTAATTCATTAACTCCATGGGCTATTTTATTAAGTGCTCCTGAAGAAAAAATATTTGCTAGGGCTCAAGAAATCACCTATAATGCCATCTTTATTTGCATTATTTCTTTGATTGTTTTTATAATCGTTACTTTTTTTATAGCTGATTCTATTGTTAAACCTATAAAGACGATTGGAGAAAGTCTTAAAAATATTGCACAAGGCGAAGGAGATTTAACTCAACGATTAGAGGTTAAAAACCAGGATGAAATAGGTGATCTGGCGAATTGGTTTAATATTTTTATCGAAGAAATACATAAAATTTTCACGGAATTTGCGGAGACATCGAACAAGCTTACAGGCTCATCAAAAGAACTTGCCGATATTTCCACGCAAATGTCTTCTTCTGCCCAAGAGATGAATGCCCAATCGGATACCGTTGCAGCAGCATCAGAGCAAGTGAGCATCAGTGTTGGAACAGTAGCTTCTGCTGCCGAACAATCAAGTTCTTCTGTTTCAAACATTGCCAATATGACAGAAGAGATGTCGTCCACGTTTAATGAAATTGTTGGCTTTGCACAAACCACGGCAACGAATGTACAAGATATGGCAACTGCAAGTGAAGAGGTGTCTGTTGGTATTAATAATACTGCCGCATCCATAGAAGAAGTAACAACTTCTCTTAATGAAGTAGCATCTAACACCAACGAGGCAAGTAAGGTTTCCGAGAAGGCAAGACAAGGTGCTGTTGATATTAATGTAAAAATGGATGCCCTTGTAACCGCATCAAAACAAATTGGAAAAATTATAGGGGTAATTAAAGATATTGCAGATCAAACCAATATGCTTGCTTTAAATGCAACCATTGAAGCTGCAGGAGCCGGTGAAGCGGGAAAAGGATTTGCAGTTGTGGCAGGTGAGGTAAAAGAACTTGCCAAGCAGTCTGCCGATGCAACCGATGAAATTGCAAGTCAGGTTGATGAGATTCAAAACAG
>NBLS01000019.1 GCA_002084385.1 Desulfobacteraceae bacterium 4572_19 | reverse complement strand
AAGATTAAAAAAAAAGCATCAAGTCTTTATACTATGCCTGAAAGATGCCGTATTGTTCCAGAGCTTAGAGACCATGGCATCATGCAGTATCGAGAATTGATTGTACCACCTTGGAGAATTATGTTTAAAATAATAGATATGAAAGTTTTTGTATTATCAGTTATTGATTCAAGACGTAATATAGAAAATATTTTACTTAAAAGATTTACTTGTATGTGATAAGGGATTTCGGTATGCGTTCACAATACCTCATCTTCGCATAAACAGCCTGTCATATATAGGATAACTATTATATGACAAGCTGTTTATGCGAAGATAAGGCACTTATGAATGCTTACGAATGTGGGATTACCGAAAAATCATATTTTTTGTTCGTGAACGGTTAGGGATTTCGTTCAAGTACTGTTATAATTGGAACGTTAATGTTTGGTAATATTTGAAGTAGGCTTTAGTTAAACGTGAAGGGAGTTTTTAAAAAATGGCACAATTAATTGCGAAGCACGTAATCTTGCCATTAAAGAGATGCTTCCAACGCAAAAAGATGGTGATGAAGGGTGTAAATTTGATAATGGAAAGGTAACAGTTCCTGAATCGTTTCATAAGCTTTATAAATTGTATAGGGAAGGTGAATGGCTTGGGATGACAGATAATCCTGAATTTGGTGGACAGGGTATGCCCAAAACAGTTGCACTTGCAGCAAGTGAGTATTTTAACGGAGCAAATGTCTCTTTTATGCTTTTTAATGGAATGACACATGGTGCTGCCAAATTAGTTGAATCGTTTGGAACAGATGAGCAGAAAAATATCTATCTTGCAAAAATGCTATCAGGGCAATGGGGCGGTACTATGTTGCTTACCGAGGCTGATGCAGGGTCAGATGTTGGAGCATTAACTACAAGTGCTGTAAAAAATGCTGATGGAACATATTCGATCACCGGCAGTAAGATTTTTATTTCTGCGGGTGAACATGATATGGTTGAAAATATTATTCATCCTGTTCTTGCCCGTGTCGAAGGTGCTCCTGAAGGTACTAAGGGGATATCGCTTTTTTTAGTTCCCAAATTTCTTGTCAATGACGATGGTTCACCAGGAGAGTTTAATGATGTCGTTTGTACCGGTATTGAAGAAAAAATGGGTATTCATGGAAATGCAACATGTTCTCTAACATTAGGAGGGAAGGGCGGATCCATAGGAACACTGCTTGGAAATGAAAATGAAGGCATGCGTAATATGTTTGTTATGATGAATGAAGCCCGCCAGCTTGTTGGCCTCCAAGGCTTTTCTGTCTCTTCTGCATCATATATGTATTCTCTTGATTATGCCAGACAAAGAATTCAGGGGAAAAATATGCTCGATCCCAAAGGAGATTCAGTGCCGATTATTCAACACCCAGATGTTCGTCGTCAGCTGATGAATATGAAGGCATGGGTTGATGGAATGCGAAGTCTTATCTATTATACAGGCAATTGTTACGATAAAATGGTAATAGCTCAAAGTGATGAAGAAAAACAAAAATATAATGATTTAATTGAAGTTTTAACTCCATTTGTAAAGGGCTATATTACAGATAAAGCGTTAGAGGTATGTAGCCATGGTATTCAGGTGCATGGTGGATATGGTTTTATTGAAGAGTATCCTGTGGCACAGCTTTTCAGGGATTCCAGAATTTTTATGCTTTATGAGGGAACAAATGGAATTCAGGCGATGGACCTTTTAGGTCGAAAACTGAGGATGAAAAACGGAGAAGCGTTTAGAATATTTATGGGCGAGATAAAAAAGACCATTGATTTAACAAGAAATATTCCAGAGATTAAGGAGATTTCTGCAAAGGTTGAAGATGTTTTTGTTCGTGTTCTGGAAATTTCAGAAAACATGGTGCAAGGTGCAGGCTCTAAGGATATTATGAAAACCTATGCCTTTGCTCATCCTTTTCTTGAAGCATCAGGAGATTTTGTTATGGCATGGATGCTTCTATGGAGGGCCGGAATTGCAGCTCCAAAACTTGTGAAAAAAGCAGGTAGTAGTGATCCTGAAACAATTTCTGTTAAGGCTGAAAAAAATAAAGATGTAGCATTTTATCTTGGACAGCTTAAAACAGCCGAATATTTTATAAACTGTATTTTGCCGATTACAATAGGTAAATTAGATGCAATAAATGCAGGTAATGGTTCCGCAGTTGAGATGCCCGATGTTTCATTTGGAGGGTGACTTTAATGATATTGAATTACGCTGTGAAAGCTCAAAATACGATAGTATTCCTACGCTTTCACAACGTAACCCAATCAGGTTCTCAACACTCAATAAATACAATTTATTTTTTTGTGAACCCTTAGTGCATTTTTATTCGTGAATGGCACTGTCTTTTTTTAATAATACAATTGTAAAATGGAACGAACTTCCAGGTGGTGTATCTTCTGAAGTTTCAGGGTTATAGTTAGGATTTACAGGGCTTTCTACCCATAATTTTCCTCCCATTTTTTGAATTAACTTATTACTTATGGCAAGTCCTAATCCTGTGCCTCCAAACTCTCTGGTAAGGGAGCCGTCTGCTTGCGAAAAAGCATCGAAAATTATTTTCTTTTTATCGGATGGAACGCCGATCCCTGTGTCTGTTACTGTAAATTTAAAACAAACTGTATCCTTATTTTCCCACTCTACACCAAGAGATAAGGTTATTAATCCTTTCTTTGTAAATTTCATGCTGTTATTTAAAAGATTAATAAGAACCTGATTAAGTTGATTAATATCACCTTTTACATTTCTTGGTAAACTTTCAGCGTCAGGAATAGTTGAAATAATTTTAAGACCTTGTATTTCAGCATTAGTTTTAAAAAGAGTGATTAATTTATACGACATATCGCATATGTCAAAAGCTTCATCCTTTAATGCAAGTTTCCCTGAATCTATCTCCGTAAAATTCAAGATATCCTCAATAATATTCATTAATGAATCAGATGCAGATTTAATATATTCTAAACATTCACGCTGTTTTTCATTTAAGTCCATATTTAAAAATAAGCCTATAAATCCTGCGATAGCATTCATTGGGGTTCGTATTTCATGGCTCATTGTGGTAAGAAATTCAGTTTTTACTTTTAAGGCTTCTTTAATATTTTCTATTAATTTTTTCTGTTTTAATTGCGTCTCAATTCTAACAATTAATTCTTCTTCATGAAAAGGTTTTGAAACGTAATCCATGGCACCAAGGTTAATAGCTTTCTGGATTGATGAAATTTGTGTTTTAGCACTTAGGCAGATAATTGGAATATCTTTTGTGCGTTTCTCCATTTTTAGTCTTTTAATCACTTCATACCCTGACATTTCTGGCATCATAATATCGAGTAAAATCAGATCGGGAAGAAGTTTGTTTGCCATGGAAATACATCTTATCCCATTTTCTGCCAAATCAATACGGTATGTATCAGCTAATTTGGATCTTACAACTTCCCTGTTTATTTCATCATCATCAACAACAAGAATTTTCATTTTATTGTTATTACTATCATCTTTAGCACAGGTGTCAGTGTTCACAACTGCATTGTTTTCTTTTGCAATATTGTGTTGTTTTAACTTTATTTCATTTAATAATTGTTCGTCTATAAGAAAATTTTCAAGAAACGGTAAAGATGGTTGTGTTGTTTGATCCTGAACGGGTATTATTATGGAAAAGTGAGTTCCCTGCTTCTCCTTGCTTAATAATCTTACTATTCCGTTTAATGATTTAACGCAATCTTTTACAATGCTCAATCCAATACCTGAACCTTCAAATTTTCTACTTTCAGATTGGAAGCCCTGATAAAATTTATCAAATATTTTTTCTTGCTCTTCTTTTATAATTCCAACGCCCGTATCTTCAACAATAATATTTATACATTTGTTATTATTTTTATCATAAATATTTTCTACCTTAATAAGTATAATTCCGTTAATTGTAAATTTTACTGCATTTGAAATAAGGTTTTGGAAAATATGCAATAACATCTCAGGATTGCTTTTAAGAAAAATATCATTTGAAAAGTCTTTTTTAATAACAGTTTTATTAATAGTAGCATCAAATTCAACTTTTGAAATAATATCAGAAAGAATATCTGCAATATTTATATTTTCACTTGCAGACACCTCTGTTTTTTCATTGGATATTGATATTTTTGAAAAAGTAAGTATTTTTTCAACCAATGCAAGCAACCTTTCTCCACTGGTATAAATCATTTTAAGTGGCGAATTTATTGCAGATTGAATATCTCCATATTTTCCGTTAAGGATTGAAGAGGTAACTCCTAATATTCCATTTAAAGGAGTTTTCAATTCGTGGGTAGTATTAGCAAGAAAGTCATCCTTCATTTTATCGAGTTTAAGAAGTTCAATATTTTGCTGTTCAATTGTATTAGAATGTTCGCCAAGAATTTTATTTTTTTCTTTTATACTTTGTATGTAATTATTTAATGATTTGTGCATATCTCTGAAAGTTCTGTTAAGAACTCCGAATTCATCTTTTCTATTATAATTTAATCCCGGAAGTTCTTTATTTATTTTTCCAACTGAATTTGCTGCTTGTGTTAATTCAGTTACGGGTGTTATAAGTTCTTTCATAAAATGTCGGAGAAAAAACATAATAACAATAAAAATAACGATGATAGCACAAAGTATTATCAACAGCATCAGCTGAAAATTTTTATTAAGATCTTTCATTGGAAGGAGTAGTCCATAGGAGAGTTTGTTTTGTCCTATGGTAATTGTTCTGAGCATGGTTTTAAATTTTTCATGATTTATATTAAACTCTGAAACTATATTTTCTTTTGGTATATTTTGTGCGTATTTATCAGATTTATTAATTGATTTTATGGAAAGACTTGAAACTTCAGGGGTTTCATTAATCCATATAATAAAATCATTTACAAGTTTTTTTGATAGATAAGTAAGAAATTGATTGTTTTTTAAACTTTGAATTCCAACAGCATATCCTAAATGGGTATTATCTCTTATGATTTTTGTTGAATATACCAATAAAAGATCGTTATTTATACTTATAAGGTTGATGCTGTTTTGATTTAATTTTTTATCGGAATAATTTTGAATAGATAGACCTGAAGATGCAATAACTTCGTTTTTGTTATTAGCAATTATAATACCTCCAAATTGTAACACATCAAGTTGTTTTTTGATGTATTTTTTTAGTTGGGGGATAATTTCAAGATCAATTGTTATCTGAAGTGTATTATCCGATGCAATTCTATTAATGCCATTTGTTAGATTATCCTGCTTATTTGATAAAATCAGCGAAAATGTTTCAAGTCCTGTTGTTAGTTGTTTTTTACAGATAGCAGAAAATTGTTTATCGAATAAGTGTGCCTGAATAATACCTGAAATAATCAAAGGAAACAAAGTTGCAATAACAACAAGAGCTGTTAACTTGCCCTTAAATGAGTTTAAATATTTTTTTATACTTATAGTCATTATTATATCCTGTTTAAATTATTTAGTAATCCTACTTCTTGTAAATAAAATCTGCTGCTGTAAGAAGAGATGCAGGTATTTTAATATTTAACTGCTTAGCCCTTTTTAAATTAAAAACAATTGCATAATCTGGTGCGTCAATTATTGGAAGGTTTCCAGCATATTCACCATTTAATATGATACCAGCATATTTTCCTGTGGCAAAGCCCATTTGCTTAAAATCCACAGCAGCACCGCCGAAAAGGCCGATTTTAGAAAAGAAGTAGTTTAAAGCCATCTCAGGCTTAGTGCTGTTGTTAATTGTCCATTTAAATATTTCGGGTGCTGTATAGGTTTGTGTATCAGATACTTTAAGTGATAATGCCACAGGGTATATGGCTTTTACATCATTTTCATTATTAATTTTCTGAATTGCTTTTTTATACTCTTCCCAGTTTTTAACCCTGATAAGTTCCCATTTAATATTTGTAGGTTTTTCCTTTAACTCTATTTCAAACTGTTTTGTTAAGGCATTTCCGGTTGGAGAATAATCAGTTATTCCTACTATTTTATTCCCACTTAAATTTTGTAATGCACTGTTCATTACTTTCATGGATCTTACGATATATAATTTTTCATAAACACCTGTAACATTATCCCCAGGTTTTTTCAAAGAATTCATAAAATGTTTTTTTTTATTATAGTTTTCAGGCAGACCGTTTAAACCTGAAAAAACTATAGAAATATTTTTTACACCAACAAATTGTAAACCAACCTCTCTGAAGGCGTTATCATCAATAGTTGCAATTAAATCCGGTTTTTCAGATTTAATTTTTTCAACAATAACCCCGGCAACTTTTTTCATTGCCTGAAGAGTTGAATTTTTTCTTTTTGTATCCATATAAAATCTTTTAACAATAAGATTTTTTCCTTCAAACCATCCTTCTTTATTCAGCCCTTGTATTATACCTTCCTCTTGGGGACCGCCACAAATATGATTTTCTTCATAACTTGCAACAATAAATACTGTTTTATTCATTGCAAAAAGTGGTGTTGTCAACAGTACTAAAGAAATACTAATACCAATACCAATTGTGATTAATTTTGTTTTCACCATTTTTTGCCTTTCTTGCTTGAAGAAAATAGGAGTTTTTATTCAGGCACTATCTATCATTTTTTTCAAACGGGTACCAATCAGCATCTCGTATATTCTCAACCTTTAAAACAGCAATTTCATTTGAACTGGTGTTAAAAATAATTTTCCTTCCAATCGAACCTCCGATATCTTCCGATACAATTTTAATATGGTTTTTATTAAGAATCTTTCTTGCTATCTTAATGTTGTCGATACCAATATTGGTTTGTGATATTTTTGGATTATAAGCTCCTCCAAAAATTTGAGCATGAAGATGTTTGGTCTTTGAACCATCCTCTACCATTATTTTTATAAGCATAGAGGTTGCCACATTGCCATATCGTGTTGTTGTTTTTGTTTTGTCGTAAGTATCAGGAAGTTGAAAATGATTCATACCACCTGTTCTTCGTTTTTTATCAAATAGGCATACTGCAACACAGGAACCTACAACGGTCGAAATAGCAGTAGGCTTTTCTGTAACAAATAGATATCCCGGGTTAAGAAAATAATTTATGACAGCCGGACTGTTTTTTGAATTTTTCCCAGACTGTGTTTTTGAATTTTCATGGACGATGTTAATAATCTCCTTAACAAGAAAGAGTTTACCATGGTGGGCAGTACGCCATAGCGAAAAAATGAAAGTCTTTGAAATATAGTTTTTAGAGACTCTCATATATAATTAAAAATAAAATAGTGCATTTTATCACTAAGAAAAAAATATGTAAATATAAAAAATGTAGTTTTTAATAATTTTTTTTGGTATAGGCTAACTGACAGGTGCTTTCATAAGACGTAGTGAAATGCTACGATGGGCGTACAACTAAGGGAGCCTAAAAAATATAATCGTCTAGAATATTTTACGTTCACAAGTGCCTTATATTCGCATAAACAGCTTAGCATATAATAGTTGTCCTATATATGACAAGCTGTTTATGCGAAGATGAGGTGCTTGTGAACGCTTACATGAAATCAATATGAATTTACTCAAATAACAATGGAATATAGTATAATATGAGTTTTAAAAAAACAGTAAAAGCTCTCGGACTTTCATCCGGTGGATTAGACAGCATACTTTCTGCACTTGTATTGCAAAAACAAGGGATTGAGGTAGAATGGATTTCCATGGAAACCCCTTTTTTCTCTTCGGTAAATGCAAAAATGGCTGGCAAAGCAAATGAAATACCTGTTATTGTGAAAGATATTACCGATGAATATCTTGTAATGTTAAAATCTCCTAAAGCCGGATATGGGAAAAATATGAACCCTTGCATGGATTGTCATGCTTTAATGTTTAATATTGCAGGTAGGGTAATGGAGAAAAAAGGTTTTGATTTTCTTTTCAGTGGCGAAGTAGTAGGCCAGCGCCCCATGTCCCAGAATAAAAATTCTTTAAGATATGTGGAGAGGCATTCAGGTTTTGCCGGGAAAATATTGCGTCCGTTAAGTGCAAAACTTTTACCTGAAACATCTTTTGAAAAAGAAGGGCTTGTGGACAGACAGCAATTGCTTAATATTTCAGGAAGATCCAGGAAAATCCAGATGGCACTTGCCAAAAAACTCGGTGTTAAGGAATTTCCGGCTCCTGCCGGTGGTTGTCGCCTAACTGATATTGGCTTTAGCGGCAGGTTGCGAGACCTTTTTAAATATGAAAAATATTATTCTAAAAATGATCTTTTCCTCCTCCATCACGGTCGTCATCTTAGACTTAATAAGGATATAAAAATTATTGTGGGACGGGATCAACGTGATAATGAAAATATTCTTAAATATTATGATGCTGATAGTAACGTCTTGATTAAGATGCCTGACACACCTGGGCCTGTTGTGTTGGTAACAGGTAAAAAAATAATTTCTCTATTTGATTCTAAGGTGGTTAACTCTAAGGTGGTTGACTTTAAATTAACTGATTTTCACTCGTTTGATATTCAATTATTAGACGGTGTTAAAGAGCTTGATGGTACGCTATTAGATTCGATATTGTTTGATACTCAATTAAATATGATAAATTATATTAAAATTGCAATACCTATATGCACCGGATATTCAAAACTACCCGAAGGGGCAACTGCAGATGTTCAGATTACAACTCCTTGGGGAGGTGGGATTACAAAAGGTGTCGGTGGCTCTGTGGAGCAATTTAAAAAGTTTCTTTTGCATAATTGATTAGCACTTAACTGCCCACATGCTGCTGAAATATCGCCTCCTTTACTTTTACGGATAATAGCAGTGTAGTTTTTTCTATTACTGCATCTGACGGTCTTTTAAAATTGCTGTCAGGGTATTCATTAAATGGGATAATATTTATTTTGGCTTGTATCGGTTTAAGCATTTTTACAAGGCGTTTGGCATCTTCTATGGAGTCGTTGATACCTTTGATAAGAATATATTCAAAAGTAATTTTTTCCCTGTGCTTTAAAGGATAATTACGGCAGGCTTCCAATAATGTTTCAATGGGATACTTATCGTTGATTGGCATTAACATAGTTCTTGTTTTATTGTCTGTTGCATTAAGTGATATTGCTAATCCTGCTTTTGAATCCCTTCCAAAATCAGCAAATTTTGAAACTATGCCACATGTGGACAGTGTTATTTTTCTGTTTGAGAATTTTAAGCCAAAGTCGCTGTCTGTAATTACTTTTAACGCTTTTAAAACATTATTGTAATTTGCAAAAGGTTCGCCCATTCCCATAAAAACGATATTTGATAGGGGCTTTGGATTGTTTTTTGTTTTTTGGAGTACATAATGTTGAATATCCCTTACCTGATTTATTATCTCTCCGCAGGTTAGGTTTCGTGTAAAACCGCCTTTTGCTGTCATACAGAAACTGCATTTTTGAGCACAGCCTACTTGAGTGGATACGCAGATGGTATAATATTTTTTTCCGGGAATTAAAACGCACTCGGAAAAAGTATTGTCATAAAGCCTAAACAAATGCTTTTCAGTGCCGTCATTTGATTTTGCGATAGTTTCTGTTTCTAAGCGTTTGATTGTAAAGTGTTTGTGAAGAAGTTCCCTGAAGTTCTTTCCAAGATTTGTCATCTCTTCAAAACTATCCGTCTGGCACAAATATATCCACTTGTGGATTTGTTTTGCACGGTATGGTTTAATTTGATGAGTTTCCAACCATTGAGAAAGCTGATCATATGATAGTTCTTTAATATCTGTTTTATTATTAGTCATTTGTATATTATAGCTCATAATATTTAATTGTAAATATTATTTTCTTGACATGGTGAATAATTGCAATTAAAGTAGTGAATTTGTTGTCGTGCGGAAAAAGAATTAGTGAAATTGTTTATAGAAGTACAATTAGAACTGTGGCAGGATAAGGTAAGAAAAAAGAGCAAATATCGAGGGTAGGATGTATGTTTGAAAGTTTAAGTGATAAGCTTGGTTCTGTGTTTAAAAAACTTAAAGGTAGGGGTAAGTTAAGTCCTGATAATATAGAAGATGGTCTTAAAGAAGTCAGAATGGCTCTTCTGGAGGCTGATGTCCACTACAGGGTTGCCAAGAAGTTTATAGCAGATGTGAAGGTGCGTGCTCTTGGTAAGGAAGTGCTGGAAAGTCTTACTCCTGGCCAACAGATTGTTAAGATAGTTTATGACCATCTTACACAAATGATGGGGGAAGATCACGAAGGGCTTGTTTTATCAGATCCAAAACCATCTGTTGTTATGTTGGTTGGGCTACAGGGTTCCGGTAAAACAACAACTGCCGGTAAACTTGCAGTTTATTTAAGAAAGGCAGGAAAAAAACCATTTCTTGTTCCGGTGGATGTTTACAGACCAGCTGCGATTGATCAGCTTACAAAGATTGGAGAACAACTCCAAATACCGGTGTTTCCGTCAACTACAAGTATGGATCCGGTTGAAATATGTAAAAAAGCCAATATTTCTGCATTACAGCAGGGTTACGATGTGTTGATTTTAGATACTGCCGGACGGCTTCATCTTGATGAAGAGTTAATGGCAGAGCTTGTTAAAATTAAAAAAGAAGTAAATCCATCTGATATTCTATTTATTGCAGATGCCATGACGGGGCAAGATTCCATAAATATAGCAACATCGTTTAACGATATGTTAGATATTGGTGGTACTATTTTAACTAAAATGGATGGTGATGCAAGAGGTGGTGCTGCTCTTTCCATTAAGTCGGTAACAGGTAAACCGTTAAAATTTATTGGGGTTGGTGAAAAATCCAATGAGTTTGAAGCGTTTCATCCAGATAGAATGGCTTCCAGAATTTTGGGTATGGGAGATACTCTCTCTTTTATAGAAAAAGCCCAGGAGATGGTTGATGAAAAAAAGATTGTTGAGCTTGAAAAGAAGCTGAGAAAAAGTCAGTTTACTCTGGAAGATTTTAGAGATCAGATGGTTTCCATAAGAAAAATGGGTTCTATTACCGATTTGATAAAAATGATTCCGGGGATGGGGAATAATAAACAGTTGAAAAAACTCAATATTGATGATAGAGAGTTCGTCAGAATTGAGGCTATAATAAATTCAATGACTCCCAAAGAGAGGTCACATCACGCCATTATTAAAGGGAGTCGGCGAAAAAGAATTGCAAATGGAAGTGGTACAACTGTTCAGGATGTTAATAAACTTCTGAAAAGTTATACTCAAACTATGAAAATGTTTAAAAAGATGAACAAAGGCGGCATGCGATCAATGAAGAACATGCTTCCGTTTTAAGAATTTACTAATAAATAAATTATATTTATTGAGTGTTAAGATGTCTAAATGGGTTACAACGTAATTCAATTAGACATATCAGCGTTTAAGAAGTACAAGTTATTTTTTTGTGAATTTTAAGGAGAGAAAATTAAAGATGGCAGTAAGAATTAGATTAGCAAGAAGGGGTGCGAAGAAAAAACCTTTTTACAGAATTGTTGTTGCAGATGGTGAGTGCCCTAGAGATGGAAGATTTCTCGAAGTGGTAGGTACATATGATCCTAATTATGATCCTGCAGTGGTAATGGTAAAGCCTGACCGTGTAAAACACTGGATGGGGCAGGGTGCTAAACCAAGTGTTACAGTAAAGAGTATTTTAAAAAGAGAAGGCGTTTTTGCCAATCCTGCTTAGGGTACACTATCTGACGGTTTTATGGTTCAAAGAATCGGCTTTTGGAGTAACATTGACCTGAGGGGAGATAAAACTGATGAAAGAATTAATACATTACATTGCAAAATCTTTGGTTGATAATCCTGATGATGTGGATGTTAATGAAATTGAAGGAAATCAAACCGCAGTATTGGAACTTAGAGTTGCCAAAGAAGATCTTGGCAAGGTTATTGGAAAGCAGGGAAGAACAGCCCGTGCCATGAGGACAATCTTAAGTGCTGCTTCTGCTAAAATAAACAGACGGACAGTTCTGGAAATTGTTGAATAATTCCATGGATTTGGAAGATTATATTTCCATAGGCAGAATTACGGCTGCTCAAGGGCTTAAAGGGAATTTAAGATTAAAGGCATCTGCCGATTCAATCTCCTCATTAACGCCTGGTTCTGATATCTTGATTTTATTAAATGAAAAGAAGAAAAATTTTATTGTGCAAAGTATTAAGGTGCATGGTAAGGGTTTACTTCTTCTCTTAAAAGGAATTGAGAGCCGGGAGGAAGCTGAAAGCCTTAAGGGAGCAGAGGTTCTTGTATGCAGGGATTGTCTTGAACTATTAGAAGAAGGCGTTTGGTACTGGAAAGATTTAATCGGTCTTGATGTATATGATGTAAAAAATATCTATATAGGGCAAGTTGATTCGATTTTTCCAACAGGTAGCAATGATGTATATGTTGTTAAAAACCAACAGGAAGAAATACTTGTTCCAGCTCTTGAATGGGTAGTTAAACTGGTTGATCTTGATGCCCGGACAATGGTAGTTGATTTGCCTGAGGGGTTAATATGAAAGTCCATGGAAAAGTAGTGTCATTTTTGTTGTGGCGTATTATCCGCCGTGGCAAGTTTATATGAAAGTCCATAGAAAAGCTGTATTATAAAGACTTTTATTTTTTGTTGTGGCGTATTATTCACCATGGCAAGTTGTAAATAAATACTTAGGTTTGTATGTTTTTTGATGTATTAACAATTTTCCCGGAAATGTTTGATTCGTTTCGGGAAAATGGAATGATTCGGTTGGCAATAGAGCGAGATCTTATATTGTGTAATAGCATCAATATTAGAGATTTTGCCAGTGGAAAACATCGTGTAACTGACGATAGACCATATGGTGGTGGGTGTGGAATGGTGATGAAACCTGCACCTCTTGCCGGTGCTATCAGATATTCGGTTGCAAAGTGTACTAACCCTGAAAAAATACGGACGGTTTTATTAACGCCCCAGGGAAGACCCTTTAGTCAGCAAATTGCAGATGAGTTTTCTCAGTTAGACGGACTTGTTTTGGTTTGTGGACGTTATGAGGGAGTGGACGAACGCGTATGTGATAAACTTGTTGATGATGAAATTTCCATAGGTGATTATGTAATGACCGGAGGAGAACTTGCAGCCATGGTTATTATAGATTCTGTGGCAAGGCTTATTCCGGGTGTTCTCGGTGGTGAAGAGTCAGCTTGTATGGATTCATTTCAAAATGGTCTTCTTGAACATGCTCATTATACAAGACCTGACGTTTTTGAGAATAGAGGTGTGCCGGATGTTCTTTTATCTGGAAATCATGCTGAAATAGAAAAGTGGCGGTTTGAAACTTCTCTTAAGCGAACGTTTCTAAAAAGGCCGGATCTTCTTGTGAATAGAGAATTATCAAATCGGGAAAAAAATATATTAAAGAATTGGTGTTGTCAACTTGAAAGAATTATTGAATCCTGATGCGGATAAATCCGGGTGTAATTTATGTCAGTCTGATTTAGATTTGACCAATGTATATGTACCTGATTTATATATAGCCAATTTATACATAGCATTGATGCACAGCAATGTTATTAATAAAAAAGGTGATTTGATAACTTCAGCAGTGACAAATCTTGATTTGCATGATATGGCAAGGGCTGCAAAAACGTTTGGGGTGCGAAAGTTTTATATTGTAACTCCTTTGGAAGATCAAAAGACGCTTGTAAAACAGATTACATCTCATTGGATTACAGGTGTTGGTGGAGAACTTAATCCTTCACGAAAAGAAGCTTTGGAACTTATCAGCGTAAAAGATTCTATGGCTCAGGTAAAAGAAGATATATTTGCAAGGGAAAATGATAGTGTAAAGGTTGTGGCAACAACTGCTCGAAAGTGTTCTTATAGTACGAGTTTTGGAAAGCTACGACAGATACTTGATAAAAAAAGCAGTCCGGTTTTATTAACGTTTGGTACTGCATGGGGGTTGTCCGAACAGTTTATTTCCAATGTGGATTATGTGTTGGAGCCAATTGCAGGGTGTGCAGGTTATAATCACCTTTCAGTTCGTTCGGCAGCATCAATTATTTTATATAAACTATTGGGTGGTATGGATAGTTAATAATTTTATATGAAAGTCTTCGTAGAATGCCATAATTGGGTGGTATGGATAGTTAATAATTTTATATGAAAGTCTTCGTAGAATGCCATATTATAAGGTCTTTCATTATTTGTTGTGCATACTATTAGCCATGGCAAAATTATATGAAATTCCCTGAAAAAGTAGTATTATAAAGGTTATTATTTTTTGTTATGGCGTAATTATGTCGTGTAAATTTACGAATAAACAGTGAGATTTTTGAGTNNNATTAAAAAGATAGAAAGAGAACAAATGCGTCTTGACTTGCCAAGATTTGTAGCCGGCGATACAGTAAAGGTGCATGTTAAAATACGTGAAGGTGAAAAACAGCGTATTCAGATGTTTCAAGGTGTCGTGATTAGTCTAACCAAGGATGGCACAAATGCAAGGTTTACAGTTCGTAAAATCTCCAATGGTATTGGTGTCGAGCGTGTTTTTCCTTTGCATTCACCAATCATTGACACGATTAATGTAGTATCAAGGGGACGTGTTCGTCGGGCAAAAATTTATTATTTAAGAAACCTTCGTGGTAAAGCTGCAAGAATTAGAGAAAGACGTATTAATTAAAAACCAACCAACCAATCAGATAGCTCTTTGTGAAAGTGTAGGAATACTATCGTATTTTGAGCTTTCACAATGTAATCCAGTTAGACATTTCAGCGTTTAAGAAGTACAAGTTATTTTTTGGTGAGTTCTTAGTACGAAGCCACCAAAAATTATTTTTCAAAGAGGAATTATTTTAAAACCCTACATTAATCATCAGTTTTTAATACTGCAAGAAATGCAGATTGTGGAAGTTCGACAGCACCTACCATCTTCATTCTTTTCTTACCTTTTTTTTGCTTATCAAGAAGTTTTCGTTTTCTTGAAATATCACCGCCATAACACTTTGCTCCTCGTTCAACAGCTCTGTCCCGATGAACCAATTGGGCGAGGGCATCGACTTTTTCACCATTTATAAGAATATCAAGCTTTACAATATCAGTAGCACGATGTTCAATTATTTCGTAATCAAAAGAGCCATACCCCTGGGTTATACTTTTAAGCCTGTCATAAAAGTCATATACTACTTCAGCTAAGGGCAATTCAAATATCATTTCTAATCGGTTATTAGTAAGGTATTGATAGTTTGAACTTATTCCCCTGCGGTCAAGGCAAAGTTTCATTACGGCACCCATATATCTGTCTGGAATAATTATTGCGGCCTTAATATAAGGTTCCTTTGTAATTTCAATAGATGCAGGGTCAGGATAAAGAGCTGGATTATCAATTATATGAATATCACCGCTTTGCATAATAATTTCATATTGCACAGAAGGAGCTGTTAATATCAAGGACAAGTCATATTCTCTTTCCAAACGCTCCTGCACAACTTCAAGGTGTAATAACCCTAAAAAACCGCACCTGAAACCAAAGCCTAATGCAACCGAAGAGTCTTTTTCGTATATTAATGATGCGTCATTTAGTTTAAGTTTTTCAAGAGATGCTGTTAATTCTTCGTAATCATCAGATGCTACAGGGTAAATGGAAGAAAAAACCACAGGATTTGGATCTTTAAAGCCGGACATAATCCCACTGCATGGATTTTTATTTAAGGTTATCGTATCACCGCATTTGGTATCACTAACAGTTTTAATGCCCGCTATCATATAACCAACCTGGCCTGCACTAAGTTCTTTTTGCGGTTCTAAACCAATCCGAAAGAAACCTACCTCTTCTACTTTGTAAGAAGCATTATTGGACATAAATTTTATATTATCACCCGCCTTGATTTTTCCATCAAAAACACGAAAATGAACAATCGTTCCACGATAAATATCATAATGAGAATCGAAAATAAGAGCTTTAAGAGGTGCGTCAACATCCCCAACAGGTGCAGGTAAAAGATTTACTGCACTTTCGAGTATATCTTTTATGCCTATTCCATTTTTTGCCGAAATAAGAATGGCCATTTCAGGGTCAAGTCCAAGATCATCTTCTATTTGTTTTTTAACCCAGTCAATCTCTGCTGAAGGAAGATCAATCTTATTTATTACCGGAATAACTTCAAGATCATGCTCCATGGCAAGATAGAGATTAGCAAGTGTCTGAGCTTCAACACCTTGACTTGCATCCACAAGAAGAAACGCCCCTTCACATGATGCAAGTGCTCTTGAAACTTCATATGTAAAATCCACATGACCCGGAGTATCAATAAGATTAAGTATATACTCCTGACCATCATCAGCCTTATAGGGCAGGCAAACTGACTGACTTTTTATGGTTATTCCCCGTTCACGTTCAATATCCATATTATCTAAAATCTGGTTTTTAAATTCACGGTCGGACACTACACCTGTTTCCTGAATAAGTCGATCAGATAAGGTTGATTTCCCGTGATCAATATGTGCGATAATGCTGAAATTACGAATATTTTTCATTGTTTTGCTCAAGTTGACTCCTGATTTTCATTTCAAAAAAAACTATTTATATATTTACAAAAAAAGTTACATGGAAGCGTTAATTAATAATAACCTGATGGGTTTTATAAGTATAATTTGCCACGGAAAATAGTATGCCACAACAAAAAATGAAAGTCTGTACAATGTGGCGTTTCTATGGATTTTTATATGAAAGTCCATAGAAACGCTGTATTTTAAGACTTTCATTTTTCGTTGTGGAGACCTAATTGCCATGGCAAGTTGTATAAAAAATACCATGAAATTTAAATATGATATGCGTTAATGGTTCACCAATGCCTTATATTCGCATACTTATATCTACACTTTTTGCCTGATGTGTTAATGCACCTGATGAAATAATATCGACACCGGTATCAGCAAGTAATAGCAAATCTTTTTTTGTTACCATTCCTGAGGTTTCAATAACAGCTCTTCCATCAATAATTTTTACAGCTTCTTTAACCTGCTCCAAGGACATATTATCTAACATAATAACATCAACGCCTACATTAAGAGCTTCTTTAAGTTCAGAAAAAGAAGTAACTTCAACTTCAATTTTTATAAGATGGTGTATTTTCTTACGAATTTTTTTTACAGCAGCTTCTATACCACCACTTACAGCAATATGGTTATCTTTTATTAAAACACCGTCAAATAGGGACATCCTATGATTAAAAGCACCACCAACCCGAACAGCATATTTTTCAAGAACACGCCATCCGGGAGTTGTTTTTCTGGTATCAACAAGCCGAACATCTTTTCCGGAAAGTTCATCCACATAAGAACGAACATTTGTGGCTATACCGGAAAGTCGCTGGAGGAAATTAAGAGCAACTCTTTCTCCTGTAAGAAGAGTTGCAAGCTTGCCCTTAATTTCCAATAAGATATCTTCATTTTTAACAATATCACCATCGTTTACCCGAAAAGAGATATCAGTTTTCGGATCAAGCGTTATAAACACCTGCTTTACAATATTTAAACCGGCAACCACAAACGCCTGTTTTGCTACAAATCTGCCTTGACCCGTCATATCCGGTTCCACAAGATTATCAGTAGTAATATCGCCAAACCCAATATCTTCAGTTAAAGCAGTGGTTATTTTACCGGCTTCTTTTTCAAGGCGTGCAACCTCCATCGTAAAATCTATAACTCCCTTTAAGGATACAAATATTGTCGCACCATCAATTAAAGCCGTTGCAGCAGCTTTTGGTCTATCACCCATTATTTCAACACAAATAGAATTTAGCTTAGATAAATTTATAATAAAATCCTTGTGTAATTCTACAGTTTCCCTAATATTTTTTTCTTGTGAGAACACCAGTACATCAAGATTTGTAGAGTGGGGGATATGCATCTCACCTCTAATATTTCTAATTCCATTAACAATAGAAATTACAATATTCATTTGTTGTTCGGCATCATTTAAAACATTTCTTATCGTTTCACTTCGGAATTTTTTAAATACAGCTCTGTCTAAAGGATAAACAGCTTTCATTATCGAGCCTTCAGTTCCGGGAAGTTTATGCCATATTTCTTCTGTAATATATGGAGTAAAAGGGTGAAGCAATACAAGAATATCACGAAGAACATTTGCAAGAACCGCCTTCGTTGCATTCTGGGCATCTTCTCCTGCCTTGCCAAAAAGAGTTGGCTTTATGGCTTCGAGATACCAATCACAAAACTCATGCCAGACAAACTGATAAATCGTTCCGGCCGCATCATTAAATTTATACGAATCTAAAGCTTTGGCAACTTCCTCTGTTGTTTTAACCAGCCTTGCCATTATCCATTTATCAGCAAGAGAAATATTATTAAAATCAGTTAATTCATATTTTCTATCAATATGAATCAACGTAAATCTGGCAGCATTCCAAAGTTTATTTATAAAATGGCGATACCCCTCAACCCTGTCAATGGACATCTTTACATCTCTGCCCTGGGCGGCAAATGCTGCCAGAGTAAACCAGAGGATCTATAACATTCCCCTTGGATTTACTCATTTTTTTACCATGCTCATCACGAACAAGAGCATGTATATAAACATCTTTAAATGGGATTTCATCCATAAAATGGATACCCATCATCAT
>NBLS01000018.1 GCA_002084385.1 Desulfobacteraceae bacterium 4572_19 | reverse complement strand
TCTTAATATGGATATAGTTCATGATATTGCAAACGAAAAATGGAAATCTTTAATTGTGTTTTGCAAAGAACTTGGTATTTTAATTAAACCACAAAATTCATAACGAAGGTCATTCTGTGTCTTATTTAAATTTCATGGTAAAAGTAAATTACAAAAAATAAATTTACCATGAATTTTAAACAAAAGTGTTTTCACTTTTCCATTAATATCTACCCAAAATCCTTAAAGTTTGAATAGGTCGAGATTCTAATTTAACAAGATTAACATTATATTGGGAAAAGCTTTTCATAACTTCAAACAACGCACCCGGTTGATTATCTGTTGAAAAAATTATGGAGGTTTTATTTACTTTTTGATCACCATTATCATTTCTTGATACTATAGCAAACTTGGTAAAATTTCTTGGATTATCCTCAATAGATTCATCGAGAATTTTCATATCAAAAACTTTAGCAGCTACTGTGGATGCAATTGCAGCACAGGAAATATCCATTGATTCCTTAACTTTTTTTACAGCACCGGATGTTGATTCCACAGGCACAGATTCCATACCGGATTGCTCTAAATAGTGTTTACACTGGGATAATGCCGGAGGTGGAGCCATTACTTTTTTTATATCTTTTTTTTCTGCATTTTTATTAGCTATAAGAGCATGCTTAATCCTTATGGTAATCTCTCCTGTAATTTTTAAATCAAATTCTTGAAGCAGATCAAAATTCTCATGAATTGAACCTGATAAAGAGTTTTCAACCGGAATTACCCCATACTCGGCACTGCCATTTTCCACAGCTTTAAAAAATAATCAAAATCAAGCTGTTTTCCCACAACCGGTGCAATTACATAAAGATCCCGTGTTAATTCACCAAACTGTTCAGGATAAAGACTTTGTGGACCGTCTGACAAAGCTTCATCAGGATTATTATGAACTTCTATCATCAGTGCATCCGCACCTGCGGCTATTGCAGCTCTTGCCATGGGACTGACTTTTTCCCTAATACCGGTGGCATGACTTGGGTCTATTAAAATAGGAAGATGCGTAAGACTTCTTAAAACCGGGATAGCAGATAAATCCAAAGTATTTCTTGTATAGGGTTCAAATGTTCTAATGCCCCGTTCACAAAGAATAATGTTATTATTTCCGCCGGCCATAATATACTCAGCAGACATAAGCCATTCTTGAATGGTAGATGCCAATCCCCGCTTTAGAACAACTGGTTTGCTCATTTTTCCAACACATTTAAGAAGCTCAAAATTTTGCATATTTCTGGCACCAATTTGAACCACATCCACATATTTTTCCATTAACTCTGCCTGGGTTGGAGCTGTAATTTCTGTAACCACACCAAGTCCTGTTTTTTCACGAACCTCGGCAAGAATTTTAAGTCCTTCTTCTTCTAATCCCTGAAATGAATATGGTGAAGAGCGAGGTTTATATGCTCCACCTCGAAAAAGAACAGCACCATATTTTTTAACTTCTCTGGCAATAGTTAAAGCCTGTTCCCGACTTTCTACTGCACACGGTCCTGCCATTATAACAATTCTATCGCCTCCCACCACAATATTTCCAATTTTAACCATAGTATCTTCAGATTGGAAATCACGACTAACCAACTTATGAGAAGTCTTAATTGACAAAACATCTTTAATACCCGATATTTTTTTATATTCATCTAAAGTTTTTGAATTATTACCAATAATGCCAATAATATTGTGTCCTGCATCAGTTATTTCACGAAAAATACATTTATTATCACTAAGCATGGATAGAATTTTATCTTTCTGATCGGACGTAATTTGATTTTCCAGAACAAGTATCATTATTTTCCCCTCTCATTAGTTATTATTTAACTTGCAAATAAATTTCATTACAAGTATAGTAATTTCCAAATAGCTTGTCATGGTGAATAATACACCACAACAAAAAATGAAAGTCTTTTTAATACAGCTCAGCTATCGGTGGTCCTGCAAAAATGCACGCAAAAACATGGGAAGTTAAAACTGGCGGTAAAGTTAAAATTATTCAACTTCCTTTTGCCAAGTTATTTGATGCATTTTTAAATTCCATGAAATCCAAAAATGCTGTTTTTGATGTAATTTTTTATGCTCCTGCATGGGCTGGTGATTTTTTTCAATATTTGTCTATATTACCCGACAAACTGGTTGACGACGAAACTTTTGATGATATTCACCCAACTTATCGGGATATGTTAATGAAATGGAACGGAAAATGGGTGGCCATTACAGTTGATGGTGATCTATTTAATGGATACTACCGAAAAGATCTTTTTGAAAATACCAAAAATAAAGCAGACTTTAAGAAACGGTATCATTATGACTTAACACCACCTGAAACATGGAAAGAATATGCAGATATTGCAGAATTTTTTACAGGCAGAACCGATCTTAAAGGCAAAAAAATATTTGGCACATCCGAGGCTTTTGCAAAAGGAGGACAACAATTCTGGACTGTTTTTAGCAGAGCATCCGCATATACAAATCACCCTGACCATCCCGGCTCTCAATTTTTTGACCCCGAAACCATGAAAGCACAAATTAACAACCCCGGCTGGGTCAGAGCAGTTGAAGAGTATCTTGCAATACTTAAATTCTGTCCGCCTGATGCAAAATTTTTTGATATTGTTGCAGTACGTAAAGCTTTTACAGATGGAGAAACTGCAATGGCATTAGACTGGGGAGATACAGGTCCGATTGCAGCTTCTTCTTCAACAGGTTCAACTATTAAAGACAAGGTTGGCTATTTTGTACTTCCCGGCACTTTAGATATTTGGGATGCTAAAACCAAAAAATGGGATAAAAAAGCCATACCATACAAAGCACCTTTTCTGGCATTTGGAGGATGGGTGGGAAGTGTACCTGAAAACAGCCGACATAAAGATGCTGCATGGAATTACATAATGTGGTATGCAAATCCAAAAAACAGCCTTAACGATGTTATTACAAGCGGTACCGGAATTAATCCTTACAGATTTACTCATTTTACCGGCATAGATGCCTGGACAAGTATCTTTTCAAAACGAGCTGCTTCAGAATATCTTGGTGTATTAAGAGCAAGTCTGGATTCTCCAAATGTTGCATTGGATTTACGAATCCCGGGATTTCATCAATACACTACAGTATTTGAGATTCAATTAACAAAGGCTTTAAATAATGAAATTACAGTTAAAAAAGCCTTGGACACTACGGCTGTGGAATGGGAAAAAATAACTGATAAGATGGGAAGAAAAAAACAACTGGAAATGTATCGTTCTTCAATGGGACTTTAAAAAAGTCGTGATGACAGGTGCATAGTGTGCTATGTGCCTGTTATCACAACGCAGAAGACGGGCAAAAAGACAAACAAAATGGATAATTATTTTTTTCCACCTCCCTTACATTTGTAAGCGTTCACAAGTACCTTATATTCGTATAAACAGCTTATCCTATATATGAAAGATGAGGTGCTTGTGAACGCTTATTTAAAAACAACCAATTAAACGGGAGGAAATGTATGAAAAAAACAATTTTGATTTTTACAATATCTTTATGCTGTGGTTTCCAAATTTTATTTTCAGGCTCTGCATGGTCTGAAAAACAATACACAATTGCTTTTTCACAAACGACAACAACTGAGCCGTGGCGACTCCAATTTAATAAGGAGCTTAGGGCGGAAGCTGCAATGCACCCTGAAATAAAACTTATTGTTCGGGATGGAATGGATACCATAAAAAAACAAAAGGCTGATATAAATGATTTTATTAAAATGAAAGTTGATGTAATTTTAATATCACCTAAAGTTGCCAAGGAACTAACTCCTGTTGTAAATAAGGCATTTGATATGGGAATTCCGGTTATAGTATTGGATCGTGATCTTGATAATAATCGCTATACCCAATTTATAGGCGGTGATAATAAACTTATCGGACGAACAGCCGGGCATTATGCAGTAAAGTTATTAGGGGGAGCCGGAAAAGCCAAAGGAAATATCGTGGAAATATGGGGAGGAATGTCATCAACACCTGCAAAAGACCGCCATAACGGTTTTTATGAAGTTATTAAAAAAGAACAGGGCATTAAACTTCTTCTTAAACCGACCGATGGTGACTGGAAACAAGATAATGGATATGAAATAATGGCAAATGCATTAGATGAACACACACAAATTGATCTTGTATATGCCCACAACGATCCTATGGCTTATGGTGCATACCTTGCGGCCAAGGATGTAGAACGTGAAGCCAAAACGGCTTTTCTTGGGATTGATGGTATTCCTGCAGAGGGTGTTAAATGGGTCTATGATGGAATATTAACAGCTACATTTCTTTATAAAACACCAGGGGATGAAGGTATCCGTCAAGCAATTCAACTGTTAAACGGCCAACCAATTAAAAGTCGTATTACACTTCCAACTATGACTATTGATAAACTTAATGCAAAACAAATTCTACATAAAAACAATATGTTAAAAAAATAATGGCTCAATAATAATTTATTTAGAAAGGTATGTTTTATATTATGCGATTTAGTTTCAAAGCAAAACTTGGAATTGCGTTTTCTCTCATAATTATTTTAATAGTATTTTCCACTTTTTTTGCTATTAACTCTTTTAATGATTTTGGAAAATTTGTTGACAGTACGGCTGGAAAAACAATTCCAAAAATGATTTCAGCCATGAAATTATCAGAGCGAAGCACTTTTCTTGCAGCGATGGGACCTGTGCTTTCCTCGTCAAAGAATGAAAATCAATTAAATAAAATATCTAAAGAGCTTGAACAGTTAGTTGATGAAATTCGCACAAATATACAATCATTAGACACCCTGACTAATGAAAAAATAGTTACCCAAATCAAAGAGCATACTACAACAATGGCAACCATTATTACTAAATTAAAAATTGAAACATTAGACCGAATAGTGTTGGAAAAAAAACGACAACTGCTTATTGTAAATATTCAAACTGTACATGATGAACTCGTTGATACCGTCAGCCCTGTTATTTATGGTGTAACATCCCTTGCAAATTTATCTGGAAATCGAGTTTCTCGTCAAAATATTTCTATTTTGAAAAAAAATATAAAAAAATGCCAACAAGCAAAATTTTCTGAAACAAGTAACTGTAATACTTCAATGCAAAAAACATATAAACTTATTAAATCATCAATATTTAATTTAATGAATAAAACTGTTAAGGAAATTGGATATGCCATGGATATCAAGGCTGAAGGAAATCTTCTAATCGGTCTGCTTAATGCCACTGCAAATTTAACAACAGCAGAAACAGTTTCTAACTATCACAATAAATTTAAAAAATCCGGTTCAACACTTCGTTTTGCTGTTAATAATTTTAAAAATAGTGCGTTAGCACAACGCAACCCCATTCTTGCAGACAATGTATCGAATATCGAAAAAAAACTTATTGCATTTGGAGAAAAAAACAATAATCTTTTCGCCCTGAAATTAAAACAACTTGCTGTTGAAAACCGTATCAAAGAACTGCTTTCCGTAAACCGCAATATTGCAGATGTGCTTCAAAGCCGTATGAATGAACTTGTAGCAGACGTACAATCTGACATACACAACCTTCAAGTGACAATGAAAACCACTAAAACTGCAAAAATTTACATACTAATTTCCATCTGTTTAGGTTGCATACTTACAACCGTTATAATTGCCTACCTTACAATTATTTTTGTAATCCGGCACGAAAAAAAATTAACGCAGGCCATTGAAGATGCCAATGTAGCAACACAAACCAAATCAGATTTTCTTGCTAATATGAGCCATGAAATCCGTACACCAATGAATGCTATTATCGGAATGACAAATCTTTTATTAGATACCAAATTAACTCCAATTCAAAAAAACTATTCCAAAAAAGTTAAACAAAGTGCTGATTCATTATTGGTAATTATTAACGATATTCTTGATTTTTCCAAAATTGAAGCCGGCAAGCTTGATTTGGAAGTAATTGATTTTAATTTACTTGCATCAATGGAAGAGATGAATGATATTCTGGCAATAAAAACATTTGAAAAAAAACTGGAGTATGTTTTTAAAATAGAACCGGATGTTCCACTGTATCTTTCAGGAGATCCGGGGCGTATCCAGCAAATATTAATAAATTTAGTTGGTAATGCCGTTAAATTTACATCCACAGGGCAAATATATTTTCATATATGCAAAATTCAGGAAAATGCAGAACATAATGTTACATTAAAATTTAGTATTACAGATACCGGTATTGGAATAACCAATACAAAAACCAATACGCTTTTCGATGCATTTACCCAGGCTGATACATCAACAACACGCAAATTTGGCGGAACAGGTCTGGGACTTACAATTTCAAAACGCCTTGCAGAGATGATGGGCGGTGAAATAGGAGTTGAAAGTACTGAAGGTATAGGCAGTACATTTTGGTTTACAATAGTTATTAAAAAGCATATGCCAAAACAAGATTTTATTACTAAACAAATTCAAGATATTGCTGGTACTCGTGTTCTTCTTGTTACCTCAAACAATACAAACCGGCTGATAATGGAGAAACCTTATGCCGTAAAATAAATTCAAATTCATTACTACATGAAACAAAACTAATAATGATGTTGCCTCCCGGCAACCTTGAAATGGTAGCACACTTTGAAGATATTGGACTTGCCACCTGTTTTACCAAACCATTTAAACGTTGGGATCTATATAACTGCCTTGCAACTGTTCTTAATAAAAAACTGATAGAAATTGAAGATACAACCATATCTAAAATAACATCTACTGATATTTCAGATAGCGATAAAGCTTCAGTTCAAATTCTTCTTGCAGAGGATTTTCCAATAAATCAAGAGGTGGCTCTCGGTATTTTAAAAAAGCTTGGTTTTTCAGCAGATCTTGCAGAAAATGGCCAGGAAGTAATAAATATCCTTGAAAAAAAGCATTATGATCTTATTTTGATGGACGTACAAATGCCGAAAATAGATGGACTTGAAGCAACACGTATTATTCGTGATTCCAACTCTAAGGTATTAGATCATAATATTTTAATTATCGCCATGACTGCCAATGCAATGAAAGGTGATGAACAAAAATGTTTAGAGGCCGGTATGAACGGATATATCACAAAGCCAATTAATCAGGACATACTGTATTCTGTTATAACTGAACATCTGTTTCACTCCAAAGGCAAAAAAAGCACCGTACCTGATGATATAACATTATCGGATAATGCAACATTTGATACATGGCAAAAACAAGTTACAAATAACCTTGAGCAGGAAAATAAAAATAAAAATAAAATAGGTTTAAGCGAAAAACCAATTATTGATAAAGCAGATCTTGTTAATCGTTTAGGAGATAATGAAGAGCTCTTTTTAACACTTATGGATATTGTTGTTCAATCCGCTCCCGGCGAGATAGAAAAACTTGGAAATGCAGTAAATAAAGACAAACACATTGAAGTTAAAGAACACGCTCACAAACTAAAAGGAGCATTTGGAAATGTTTCTGCCGTCCGTTTATTCGATCTTGCCCGTGAAATTGAGATGTTGGCAATGGATAATAATCTTAAAGCTGTTCAACCACTGTTTAATAAGATTGAATCAGAATTTGTAAAATTCCAAGATTTTATTCAAAGCCAAAAACAAGGAGATTAGACCCGTGAAAATTTTAATTGTTGATAATGAGATTACAAACCGTATAACACTTGAAACATTTGCAAAAACATTGGGATACGAAATATTAGGTGCATCTAATAGCGATAAAGCCTTTAATATCTGGAAGGAAAAAAGACCACGAATTGTTATAACTAATTGGAATATACCAAATATAAACGGCTTAGAGCTTTGCAATAAAATTAGAGAACATGAAAAAGATGAATATACTTATACTATAATTATTACTTCAAAAGATCACGATATAACACAAAGTATGGAGGCTGGTATTGATGATTATATTACCCTGCCATTTAACAAAGATGAACTGCATGTAAGGTTGAAAATCGGAGAACGAGCTGGAACGTATTCGATGCTATTGTAAAATTCTCGCTGAAACTATTTATAAACAGCCGAACTCTCCACCTGAACTTAACCGCAGATTTATTAATAATATTTTTCTGGCAAGCCCTTTACATGATATTGGAAAAGCCGGAATTCCAAACCAGATTTTACTTAAACCGGAGCGATTAAAAGAAAAAGAGTTTGAAATTATTATGACTCATACCACAATGGGGTTTAATACACTCAATGAAGCATTACAAAATAATTCCAGTGCAAATTATTTAAAGATGAGTGCAGAAATTGCATTAAATCACCATGAAAAATATGATGGAACCGGTTACCCTGAAGGTTTAAAAGGAAAAGCTATTCCCCTTTCCGCACGCATTACAGCCGTAGCTGATGTTTACGACGCACTGGCATCCAAAAGACCATATAAAGAGGCTTTCTCCCATGAAAAATCAATCTCTATCATACTAAATGGAGAAGGAGAGCATTTTGATCCATTAATTATTAAAGCTTTAGCTGAATGTGAAAATAACTTTAAAGAAATCAGAAAAGAGTTTACCTTACCTTCGGATAGACAAAAAATAAATTTAACCGAACTACATAGATAAGGATTCACAAAAAAATAAATTATGTTTCTTGGGTATTGAAATTTTGATTGGGTTACGTTCTGAAATGTAGGAATACTATCGTATTTTGAGCTTTCACAACGTAATCCAATTAGAATATCAGCATTTAAGAAATACAAGTTATTTTTTTGTAAGCCCATAAGTAAACCATGGGTTTTTAAAGGATAAAAGGTTATGGATGAAATAAAAAAAATACTTGTGGTTGATGACAACAAAGTCATAAGAAAAATTATCCGAACAGAGCTTGAAACCGATAATTATGAAGTAACTGAAGCTGAAAATGGAATTGATGCACTATTGAGTGTAGTATCTTCACCGCCTGATCTTATAACGCTTGATATAGATATGCCTAAATTAAACGGTTTTGAGACCTGCAAAAGACTTCATGAAAAAAAATATATTGAACATTTTAAAAAGCATAAAAATAATCATGTGCCGATAATATTTGTAACAGGAAATGATACCATTGCTGATAGAATGAAAGGATTTGAAGCAGGAGCGTCTGACTTTATTACAAAACCTTTTCTATCTGGTGAAATTCTTGCCACAGTTAAAAATATTTTAGAACCTGAAAAGAGATTTACAAATCTTACTGCACTTGTTGTAGATGACTCTATTACAGCCCGTAACGTTGTAATAACTATTCTCGAAAGAGAAGGTATAAAAATATTTGAAGCGAAAAATGGTATTGAAGCATTTGAAATAATGTGTACACATATGTCTGAAATAGATATTCTTATTACAGATTTTATGATGCCTGAAATGAACGGTGATAAATTATGTGAAAAGATAAGAAAAGAACTAAATCTTATCAATTTACCAATACTGTTTTTAACAGCAGTATCAGAACAATCTCTGCTCCTGAATATATTTAAAGCAGGCGGAACCGATTATATTATAAAACCATTTTCCAAAGAAGAGTTTCTTGCCAGACTTGCAGTTCATCTTGAACATGCAGAACTTCACAAACGCTTGCAATCTACAGTAACACAGTTAAGAGGGCTTAACGAAATGAAGGACAACCTTTTAACTGTTTGTTCCCATGATTTAAGAACCCCCTTAAATGGTATCCTTGGGAATGTTGAACTAATGCTTGAAGATAGTAACGTACCTGATAATTATTATCAAAATTTAAGTGATATAAAATCTTCAGGAGAACTGCTACTTGGACTTGTTAATGACATACTGGATCTTTCAAAAGTTCAATCAGAACATACAGAGTTGAAGATGAAGCCTGTCAGTGCATTACAACTTGTTAAGACAAGCTATAATGCCATGAAACAGATATCAGCAAAAAAACAACAACATTTTAAATTTGTAAACGGTTTTTTAAATCAAGAATATTCTAATAATAAAGACCTAAACGAAATAATATCTGTAAATGAATCCAGTATTATAAGAGTTATAAATAATCTTCTTTCCAATGCAATTAAATTTACACCTATTAATGGTAATATTACTCTCTCTCTTAATCCGGTACCGGAAGATTATCTTACCATTTCTGTTTCAGATAATGGCATTGGAATTGCAGAAAAAGATATACCATTTATTTTCGATAAATTTACAAAAACATCCCAAAGTGGAACAAGTGGCGAGGAGGGCACCGGTCTTGGAATGTTTATCGTAAAAGAGATAATTGAAAAACATAATGGGATTGTAAAGGTAACCAGTACACAACACAAAGGCTCATGTTTTGAGGTTATTTTACCACTTTCGTTGGAAACACCTTCTTCTCAAGAGAATAAAAAAACTTCAAATTACCATTCCATAACCGAAAATAATAAAACTAATGACATAAAAAAAGAGAATCATTATAAAATACTTATAGCTGATGATAATAGCGTAAACAGAAAAGTTGCAAAAAAAATGCTGGAAAAAACAGGGCACTTTATAACTACGGTAAGAAATGGACAATTTGCGGTTGATGCTGCCATTACAAATAGTTTTGATCTTATCCTTATGGATATGCAAATGCCTATAATGGACGGGCTTGAAGCTACAAAAAAACTTAGAAAATCAGGTATTAAAATACCTATTATTGCCCTTTCAGCCAACTATGGTCAGGAAAGTATTGATTTATGCTATGATGCAGGTATGAACGATTATGTATCAAAACCATTTAAGTCGGCTCAGCTTAATAATAAAATTAACCAATGGGGATTGCTAAAAGAAGGAGAGTACTTAAACAAGTAAAGTTTTGTAACCGTTCACGAACAAGAAATGTGATTTTTCGGTAATCTCACATTTATAAGCGTTCTCAAGCTGTTTATGGGAAGATGAGGTGCTTGTGAACGTTTACAAAGTTTTGAATAACGAGTGTTGCGAATATGAAAAAACAAAAATTGTATTGATTACCATAAACATTAATAATAGATAGACAGGAAAATTATGCCAATTTATGAATTTAAGTGTACAAAGTGTGAAGAGTTTTTCGAATTGCTTGTTATGAACAACGACCCTGACGAGGAAATTCAATGTCCTAAATGCCATGCACAGGAATTTGAAAGAGTATTAAGTACAACAAACTACAGTGTAGGTAGCTCATCTGGTGCAAATCAGCAAAAAGTAACATCTGAAACAAGAACATGTTCAAGTGGCTCTTGTAATACATACACTATCCCCGGAGAGTAAGGGAGGTGGAAAAAATGTATGATACATAGATTTCATGGATACGAATAGTGGTATTAAAGAGGTACCCCCCTTGTGGTTGTCCTTTGTTATTGTTGAAAAATCTACCATGAAATTTAAACAAAGTACGAAAAAATCGTATTGTTTATTAGCGAACTGTTATAAAAAAAGGAGCATTATGGCTAAAATTGCAGAATTAACAATTGATGGAAATACCTATAAATTACCGGTAATTACAGGATCAGAAGGCGAACAGGCAATTGATATTGCAAGCCTCAGACAACAATCAGGATTAATTACTTACGATCCCGGATATGCCAATACAGGCTCATGTGTAAGTTCTATTACTTTTATGAATGGCGAGGAAGGCATACTTCGATACAGGGGTATCCCCATTGAACAGCTGGCAAAACATTCATCATTTGTTGAAACAGCATACCTTCTTATTAACGGCTCTTTACCAACAAGCAAGGAGCTAACAGAAACAAGGGTTATGCTCAACGACCACTCTCTTTTACATGAAGATATGCAGGCTTTTTATCAAAATTTTCCGCGACGTGCTCACCCTATGGGTATATTGGGAAGTATGATAAATGCACTTCGTAGTTTTTATCCTGAATTAGAAGATTCCAAAGAAGCTCAAACAAAGGTTTTTTTACGTCTTCTTTCCAAAATACGCACAATGGCAGCCATGTCATATAAAATTTCCAGGGGACATAAGGTGATTTATCCAAGACCAGATTATTCATACTGTGCCAATTTTTTAAATATGATGTTTGATAATCCGGTACAACCCTATGAAATGGATACGGATATTGTAAGAGCTTTAAATGTATTTCTTATATTACATGCCGATCATGAACAAAACTGTTCAACAGCAACAGTACGACTTGTCGGCAGTGGAAAAGTTAATATATATGCTGCCATATCAGCCGGAGTATCAGCACTTTGGGGACCGCTTCATGGCGGAGCTAATCAAGCTGTTATGAAAATGCTCACTGAAATTTCTGAAAGCGGTGTTACAATCCCCGAAGTTATTGCCAAAGCAAAAGATAAAAATGATCCTTTCAGACTAATGGGTTTTGGACACAGGGTATATAAAACCTACGATCCAAGAGCAAAAATCATGAAAACAATGTGTGATAATGTTCTTGCCAAGCTAAAAACCCATGATCCTCTGTTAGATATTGCAAGGCAGCTTGAAGAAATAGCTTTAACAGATAATTATTTTATTGAAAAAAACCTCTATCCAAATGTTGATTTCTACAGTGGCATTGTCCTTCGTGCCATGGGAATACCAACAAAAATGTTTACAGTTATGTTTGCAATCGGTCGTTTACCGGGCTGGATTGCACAATGGAAAGAGAGCTTGGAAGATCCTAAATGGAAAATTGGAAGGCCACGTCAAATATACACAGGTGCTACAAAGACTGATTATACACAAATTAAATTTAGATAAAAAGTTTACAAAAAAATAAAGTATATTTATTGAGTGTTGAGAGCCGGTGACTGGGTTACGTTGTGAAAACGTAAAAATACTATCGTATTTTAAGCTTTCACAACGTAATCCAGTTAGATATATCAACGTTAGGGTGCAAAAAAAAGTTGGAAATTGCTAACGCCTCAATGCAATCTTGTCTTCTTGAATAAATGTATCTATATGTTGTGTAGAAATATAGGGGCATTTCGTTCAGGCACTATGTTACCCTACCCTTTCTGTCCGGCAGAACAAGATTTAAAAAAACGCCAAGTATTCCGGCAAGACCAATTCCTTGGAGACTAAATTCTCCAGCTGAAAAACTCATTCCTCCAATACCAAAAACCAGTATTAATGCAACTATTGATAAATTTCTGGCTTCAACAAGATCTTCGCCTGATTTAACAAGAATATTTAAACCTATTACCATAATGGCACCGAAAAGAAGAAGCATAATTCCGCCCATCACCGGGAAAGGAATTGTTTGTAAGATAGCTCCGATTTTGCCAATAAAAGCAAGAGCTATTGCACAAATAGCTGCCCATGTCATAATGGCCGGATTAAAAACTTTTGTTAAAGCTACAGCCCCTGTAACCTCTGAATATGTTGTATTAGGAGGACCGCCTAACATGGAAGCAAATGATGTGGCTATACCATCACCGAGCATAGTATTTTCTATTCCTGGATCTTTTAAATAATCTTTTCCGGTAATGGAACCTATGGCTAAAATATCTCCAAAATGCTCTATTGCAGGGGCAATCGCTATGGGAATAATATATAATATCGCTTGAAAATTCCATTCGGGCAAAGTAAAGGCAGGTACTGCAAACCATGGTGCGACAAATACCTGTGAAAAATCTATCAACCCAAAAAAAAGGGAGAGTATATATCCGACAATTATTCCAGAAAGAATTGGTATCAATCTTAAGAAACCCTTTCCAAGAATTGACACAAGCACTGTAACCAAAAGACTTATCAACGAAATAATTAAAGCTGTATTTTCAGCAAAAATAACAGTACCATCTCCGGTTTTTCCCATGGCCATATTTACAGCAACAGGTGCAAGGACAAGTCCTATTACCATAATTACAGGACCTGTTACAATCGGTGGCAAAACAACCTCAAGAGCCTCACTTCCCTTAATTCTTATAATAAAACTTAAAATAATATAAACAACACCTGCAGCAATAAGACCGCACATGGTACCGGGAATACCCCATTTTGCGACACCAAAAAAAATAGGTGGGAGAAATGCAAATGAAGATGCAAGAAAAATAGGAATTTTCCCTTTGGTAATAATCTGAAAAATAATCGTTCCGACTCCGGCTGTAAAAAGAGCAACATTAGGGTTAAGACCCGTAAGAAGAGGAACAAGAACCAAAGCACCAAACGCCACAAAAAGCATCTGTGCACCAAGAAATCCATCCTTTAATCTAAAATTGTAATTCGTTGAAGAAAAGTTATTTACTTCCATTTAACCTCCGTTTATTTATAACTTAGGGTTCGCAAAAAAATAGATTGTATTTCTTGGATGTTGAGATACCTGATTGGGTTACGTTGTGAAAGCGTAGGAATACTATCGTATTTTGAGCTTTCACAACATAATCCAATCAGATATATCAGCGTTTAAGAAATACAAGTTATTTTTTTGAGAGCCCTTACCATGGCGGATAATACGCCACAACAAAAAATAAAAGTCTTTGTGGTATGGTTTTTCTATGAACTTTTATATAAAATTATTTTGTACCAAAAATTTTATCACCTGCATCTCCTAACCCAGGAAGAATATATCCAACATCATTTAATCTGTCATCAACAGCAGCCACATATATCTCAACATCAGGATGTGCATCCTGAACCTTTGCGATACCTTCCGGTGCAGCCACAAGAAAAAGTCCACGAATTTTTTTACAACCAGATTTTTTTAACGTATTAATCGTAGCTATCAAAGTACCTCCGGTCGCAAGCATGGGATCTAAGATCAACGCTATTCGTTTATCCATATCACTTGCAAGTTTTACATAATACTCCACCGGCTGTAACGTCTCTTCATTTCTATAAAATCCAACAACACTGACCTTTGCCGATGGTATAAGATCTATAACACCGTCCATCATACCGAGCCCTGCACGTAAAATCGGTACTATGGTTATTTTTTTACCTTTTATTCGTTCAATATCAACAGTTCCTGCCCATCCTTCTACGGTTACCAATTCTGTAGCAAGATCTTTAGTGGCTTCATAAGTAAGCAACCTTGCTACTTCAGAAGAGAGATCTCTAAAATCTTTTGTTGATATATCTTTTTGTCGCATCAGACCAAGCTTGTGTCTAACAAGCTCAAAACGATCAAGCATAAGTATCATGGGAAACAGGCTAAAAGCTTTTAAAAAATCAGTAAACATTAAGTGTGTTGGCATCCCCTCATACAAACCGGCATAAGTTCCGGTCATAGCAAACAATGATCGGGATAGATGTAAATATTCACTTTTTATTACAATATTCATATGTTGAGTATTAGACATTAAATGCATGGCAAGCTGAAACCTTGCATGCAGTTCGTGTAAACTGTTATCTGTTACATTCATAAATAACTCTTTTACCATGGATATAATTAAAGATATTTGTTTTTGCACCCCCCTATCCGGAATATGAAAAATTAGGCTTTGCAATGTTTTGGATGCCAGCAAAAACTGTTTATAAATCTTTTTAACGCTGTTTTTACGTAAGTCTTTAATGAATTTAGCATCAAGAGGTATAATATTTTTATTTTTTATTGTTTCTTCGAGTGTTTGACGTATCTCATCTCTTCGCATTCTATTTTTACTTGGATTTGTACTGATATTTATTAATGCATCTGCAATAGAATCTGGGTTAGCTGAAAGAGTTCCCGCAATATAATCCCAAACCGGTTTCCACTTATCATCCATATTAACGGCATTTCCCCAATCAATAAGTAAAATAAGTCCACCATCGTCAACTAATACATTTCCAGGGTGTAAATCACCATGGAACTCATTATACATCCACATATGCAAAAATATTGTATAAAGAAAATGACCTGCCAATTTCCTGCGATACTTTTCACTATTTTTAACATTAAACTCTTTTGCAGCATTATGAATATTTACCGAACCATCAAGATATTCCATTTCAAGAATACGGCGAGAAGATGAATAAACTTTAGGCACATGCCACTTAACGGACTCCCTGCTTCTTTTTGCAAAGCGAGTCTGAATTTTTGCCTCCTCTTCAAAATCAAGCTCACGTTGAAAACCTTTAACAAATTCATCAATTTGCATTCTCATTGCTTCAAGAAATGGAGCAAGCTTTGAATGGGGTGCCCAATATTGACTGCTAATAATGGCAACACCCAGAACTGTTTTTCCCATTAAAAATTCCCTATCCAGATTATGCCTTCCAACCTTAATAATCACGGGGACAAGGACCTCATGTCCATTTTCTATAATTGGTTTTTTAGCCAGATAAACAGAGCCTATAGAGCCTGACTTAATTGGTTTATGAGCATCAAATCCCAAATAGCAATCGTAAGGACTTTTTTTATAGCATTCATGAAAAGCATCCATAACTTCACTGGCAGTCATGGGCTCCACATCTTCTTGAAAAACTTCCAGTTCTTTTGCAATTTCTTCTGGTAAGAAATCAGCATTAGCAGCCGCTGCTTGTGCCATTTTAATAAAAAAAGGTCCAAATTCTTTAACCATCTTGGCAACAATTTGAGCCTGTGCTGAAAAATCTTTAGGATCAGTTTGGAAAAAGGGTTTAATATATCGAAGGGCTTTTATTTGACGACGAATAATAATTAAATCCCCTCGTATAACAGTAATTTTCTGCATCAATTCTTTCATTTTAACTTGATTAATTCGATGCATGTCTTTTAATAAATTAATTACTTCCACAATCAGCGGTTCGTAAGTTTTAAGTACAACACGAACAATATCCAGATTTAATTCCATTAAACCTTTAATTTCAGGTTCGCTGAATAGCTCTCTAAAAAATGCCCAGAATTCTTTAATAACGGGCTCTGGAATGGGAAGTGGACTACGAACAATCACCTGATTAACCACATACATAATAAGATTTTCGGTGGTTTGTTCATTGGGAATTAAATTGCGTTTACGCAAGTAAACAGTCAGTTTATGGGTATATTGTGTTAAAGGATGGCTGTATAAAGATTCAAATAACTCATCTAACGCATCTGATAATTGTTCTCTTGTAGAATCCTCAGATGTAACAAGTAATTGAGAAAGCGGAATAAGAGCAATCGGAATTTTAAGAGTACGCAATGTAAATACTCCAGCTTCCTTAATTACTATTCCCGTACGTTTTTTTAAGACTGGAAAGTTAAAATCAACTACCTGTTTATCACTCTCGGTTACCATTTATTTTCTTGTTCCTTAAAGATCGAAATACTGTACCTTGTTTAAAAGTTAGAAAAACCTATTATGTTAAGAAAGAAAACATACATAAATTTCGAGGAGTGTAAGAAATGAGAATAAAACTTCTCACACCTTAACTTTTAAACAAGATACGCAATATTCATGTTTCTGGTTTACTTAAAAAATTATTTTTAAGTAAACCCTTTGCACTACTTGGTTTTTATGGAATTAACATCAAGTTCCCAACTAAATGCAAACGGATTTTCAGGATTAGTAACCTTCTTTAATCTAAATGACAATGATAAATCTCCGAAAGTTGCACATGGTACAAATATTCCAAGATCAGGGTAAATTTCCACACACCCTCCTGTTACTGGCGGACATTCACCATCACCACACTCTAAACAACCCTCTTTTTTACCTTCCTCAAACCCGTTCTTATAACTTTCTTCTTTTGCCGCATCAAGATCTGCTTGGGTATATATATACTCTTCTGGCTCAATTGGCTCAACCTGATCGCCAGACATCTCAATGCTTTTTGAGTACAATTTTTCATTATTATTTTTAACTACACAAAGTCTGTAATAAATAGACTCTCCCTCTTCTAATGGATTCTCCTTATCAGTATATTCATCAACTGATAAATCATGTATAGCTTTAAGATAACCATCATCAGGGTAATGGGCATCAGGAAAAGAGTTCCGAAGAAGTTTATAATATTTAAAATCTTTTCCAGTGTATGCATCCCATTTGCATGTAACCACGTTATCTTGATTTATGGAAGCACTAAAACTACCGGTATATTCACCATCTGTTATCTCTTCTGATGATTGAGCAAAACCAATACCACCTGCCAATAAAAATACTACTGCTACAATAACAATTGATTTTTTCATACTCCCTCCTGTTTTAAATCTAAAATAATTAAATAAAAATACATCACCCATAAAGTTCACACATAAACTGAGGGCTCATAAAAAAACAACTTATATTTATTGTTTGGTGAACCCTAATTGCATGACTTTTAATACCTTATACCACAAGATACAAAAATCTACAATTAATTTACATTTTTTCTCCAGTAACTATCCTTGCCCATTTATCAGCTGCTAAAATATCTGCACAAGTTGGATTCTTTACAATTTGATGAGTATCCATTGTTTTTTTAATAATTTTATGTATTTCCAAAAAAGAAATTTTATTATTTAAAAAAGCATCCACGACAACTTCATTGGCAGCATTTAAAACAGCAGGAAGTGTGTGGCCCGTTTGGCATGCTTTAAATGCAAAAGAGAGGCATGGGAATTTTTCTAAATCCGGTTTTTCAAAAGTTAAATTTCCTATTTCTGTAAAATCAGGACAAGGTTGTTTAATTTCCAATCTTTCAGGATATGATAAGGCATAGGAAATAGCACCTTTCATATTAGGTACACCCATTTGGGCAATAACCGAGCCATCAATATAAGCAACCATTGAGTGGATAATACTTTGTGGATGAACAACAACCTCAATTTTATCTGGTGAGATATTAAAAAGATGCATGGCTTCAATAACTTCAAACCCTTTATTCATCATGGTGGAAGAATCAATGGATATTTTATTACCCATTTCCCAATTAGGATGTGCAAGTGCATCATTTAATGTAATTTGACCAAAATCTTTAAATGACTTTGTTCTAAAGGGGCCACCTGATGCTGTTAATAATATCTTAGAGACATCTTTATATCTTTGACCTGAAAGGCATTGAAATATTGCACTATGCTCACTATCTATCGGCAGTATATCAACTGAGTTTGCCTTAGCTCTTTCCATTACAATTTCTCCTGCCATAACAAGGGTTTCCTTATTTGCAAGAGCAATTGTTTTACCTGCGTCTATTGCAGAGAGTGTTGGTAAAAGTCCTGCCGCACCAACCATAGCTGACACAACAATATCAACAGACAAAAGAGAAGCCGCCTGAATGTAACCCTCTAAGCCGTATAGAACTTCTACACTGTATGAATTCGGAATTTTTTTTTCAAGTTCAAAGGCGTGTTCTTTGTCTATTACTACAGCTATTTCAGGATTAAATTTTAAAATCTGTTTTGCAAGAAGATCAATATTTCTTCCACCGGCAAGTGCCTTTATGGAAAAAATATCCTGATGCATTTCAACAACATTTAAAACATTACACCCAATGGAACCTGTTGCTCCAAGTATTGAAAGTGCTTTCATACCAAACCTGATTTTTTTATGAGAATAAATATATTTTGAAAAAATACGACATAGGTGCTGCAAAAAGTAAAGCATCAATCCTGTCCAATATACCACCGTGTCCAGGAAGAATTTTCCCCGATTCTTTTATATTTCCGGCACGCTTTAATATTGATTCAAAAAGATCTCCCATAGGACAGATAATACTTATTGCAAAAAAATAGAGTATAAAAAATTCGATAGGAAACAGGGGCAAAAGAAAAATTTTTGCTATGGTTCCAAAAATAATAACCGCAATAATTCCACCAAACAACCCCTCAAATGTTTTACCTGGGCTAATAGATGGGCAAAGTTTATGCTTCCCAAAATAAGTTCCCGCATAATATGCTCCGGTATCAGCTGCAATTACCAAAATAAGAAGAGTAAATATCCAATTAATTCCATCTGTACTGTTGCGCATCATAACAAGTGTTGAGAGCGGTAAAGAGATATAAATCACACCCATAAGTTGAAAGAGATATAAATCACACCCATAAGTTGTTTTCCAACCAAATCAGGAATTTTATTATTGGACTTATATAGTCTGAGAGAAAGAAAGCATAAAATAATAAAATTATTACAGCCGGCACATAAAATAATTGCAGATATTGCAATAAATCCAACTATCGACATAATTCCGGCACCGGTTTTATTATTTGGTGTTAGAACCATATTAAAATATTCTACAAATGCAATAATTCCAACAACTACAATAAAGATTCCAAATGCCCATTGATCTCCTTCACTAATCAAGAAAATCAAAATTGGAACTGCTACTATCGCAGTCAACCACCGTTTTAAATGCATAATAATAATAGATCCTTATTTTTTTAACTTGCGACCTTCCCAAACCTACGATCCCGTTGTTGATAATTTTTAAGTATATCAATAAACTCTTCAGATGTAAAGTCAGGCCATAGTGTATCAGTAAAGTAAATTTCCGAATAGGCTATCTGCCAAAGTAAAAAATTACTAATGCGCATCTCGCCACTTGTTCTTATTAAAAGATCGGGATCGGGAATATCTTTAGTGTAAAGTAAACTCGAAATAAACTCTTCGTTTACAGAATTAGGCTCAAGGCTTTGTTCTTTAACCATTGTTGCAATTTTTTTTACAACAGATACTAATTCTGTACGACTGCCATAGCTTAACGCAAGGTTTAAAATCATTCCATTATTTTTTTTTGTTAACTCAATGGATTTATTTAAGCTATTCTGAACATCTTCGGGCAAACGAGAAATCTCCCCTATCGCATTTAACTGAATATTATTTTCCATCATCTCGTCTTGTTCCGACTTTAGAAATCTTTTAAGAATCTGCATAAGCCCAGAGACTTCCCTTGCCGGCCGTAACCAGTTTTCAGTTGAAAATGCATAAAGGGTTAAAACAGAAATCCCGAGTTTTCGACAAGTTCTTGTAATGTCCCTTACTGATCGGGAACCTTTCTCATGCCCCTTAATCCGTTTAAGAGTTCTTTTTTTTGCCCATCGCCCATTGCCATCCATAATTATGGCTACATGCTTTGGTAAATTGGAATAATCAAGAGCATCAATGTTAGAAGATAATTTATACTTCAAGAATCTCTTTCTCTTTCTTTACACATATATCATCAATTTTTTTAATAAACTCATCGGTAATTTTCTGAATCTTATCTTGCCCTTTAAAACAGGCATCTTCAGGAATATCCCCATCTTTTTTTAAACTTTTAAGCATTTCATTTGCATCACGCCTGATATTTCGGATAGTAACTTTAAACTCCTCACAAGTTTTATTAACAAGTTTAACTATCTCTTTACGTCTTTCTTCCGTTAATGGCGGAATGGAAATTCTTACTAATTTACCATCACTTGAAGGGGTAAGACCAAGATTAGCTTTAAGAATACCTTTTTCTATCTCTTTAATTGCAGTTGCATCCCATGGTTGAATATTAATCAAACGACTTTCCGGAATAGACAACGATGCCATTTGATTTAAAGGTGTTAATGTTCCATAATAATCAACCTTTACACTATCGAGGAGAGAAAGGGACGCTCTGCCTGTCCTAACTCTTGTCATTTCATTATCCAGAGCAGTTATGGTTTTATCCATTTTTTCTCTGGTTTCATCATGTATTGAATTTATCATTAAAATCACCTATAATTTGCCATGGCGGATAATAGCCATAACGAAAAAATGAAAGTCTTTGTAATATAATTTTTTCAGGGACTTTCATATAAATTGCCATAACGGATAATACGCCATAACGAAAAATAAAAGTCCTTATAATACAATTTTTTCAGGGACTTTCATATAAATTGCCATAACAGATAATACGCCATAACGAAAAATAAAAGTCCTTATAATACAATTTTTTCAGGGACTTTCATATAAATATTTTGTAACCGTTCACGAACAAAAAATGTGATTTTTCGGTAATCTCACATTTGTAAACGTTCGCAAGTGCCTTATATTCGCATAAACAGCTTGGCATATAATAGTTATCCTATATATGACAAGCTGTTTATGCGAAAATGAGGTATTGTGAACGCTTACTACTTTAAAGTGTTATCTTTGTGCCAACAGTTTCACCACAAATGGCATTATAAATATTTCCTTTACCGTGAAGATCAAATACAACAAGTGGAAGATTATTATCCATGGCAAGTGAAATTGCAGTCATATCCATAACATGAAGCTGTTTTTCCAGTACATCCATATAACTTATTTTATCAATAAATTTTGCATCAGGGTTGGTTACGGGATCAGCATCATATACACCATCAACTTTCGTAGCTTTTAGAAGAACTTCGGCATGAATTTCTTGTGCTCTTAAAACTGCAGCAGTATCGGTTGTAAAATACGGATTACCAGTTCCAGCGGCAAATATAACGGCCCTGCCCTTTTCAAGATGACGTACAGCTTTCTTAACAATAAATGGTTCCGCAACCTCGTTCATACCAATGGCAGATTGAACTCTATTTGACACACTCTCCTTTTCAAGAGCATCTGACAGGGCCAAGCTGTTTATTACAGTTCCAAGCATTCCCATATGATCAGCTGACACCCTATCCATACCAAAAGAACTTGCGGCAATTCCACGAAAAATATTACCTCCGCCAACAACTATGCCAACCTCAACCCCAAGGCTATGAATACTACCAATTTCCCTTGCCACATACTTAATTACATCAGGACTTATACCAAAGGATTGATCTCCCATCAAAGCCTCACCGCTTAATTTAAGCATAACTCTTTTAAATTTTGACTTTGCCAACAGAAATCTCCTTCTTTAATTATTTATAATTTGTCATGGCGGATAATACGCCACAACAAAACATGAGCGAATCCTTAATCCTGACCAAGCTGAAATCTTGCAAAACGTCTAATTCTAACATTCTCGCCAACCTTTGCAATTGTCTCTTTTGTAAGTTCTTCAATAGTCATTTTAGAATCACGTATATAAACCTGACTCATTAAACATGAATCCTTAAAAAATTTGGTTATCTGACCATCCACAATTTTATCCACTACTTTTTCAGGTTTTCCTTGCTCAAGAGCACGTTCTCTGTATATTTCACGTTCTTTAGCAACTATATCTTCAGAAATATCTGAAGGTGCCATACCGGCAGGTGCAGCTGCTGCTATATGCATTGCAACATTCTTGACAAATTCCTGAAATCCTTCTGTTTTTGCAACAAAATCTGACTCACAGTTCACTTCAACAAGAACTCCTATTTTACCACCCATATGAATATATGAATAAACAACCCCCTGAGAAGTTTCCCTATTAGCTCTTTTTGATGCAGATGCAAGACCTTTTTTTCTTAGATATTCAACGGCTTTTTCAATCTCACCTTCCGCTTCTTTCAAGGCCTCTTTACAATCCATAATCCCAGAACCAGTTTTTGCTCTAAGCTCTTTTACCATTGCGGCACTAACTTCAATCATGTTTATATTATCCTTATCCTTGTGTGAACCCTGTTCCAGAATCCACATTTTTATTTTTTTTATAAACCCTTACCATGGCGAATATACGCCACAACAAAAAATGAAAGTCTTTACAATTATAGACCGTCACATAAATAATTATCTGACGGTCTATAGTTTTTACGGAAACTTTCATATAAAACCATTAACTATAACAGCTTAAACCTAATCAGATACTATTTTCTTTCTTCTTATTTTTTCTACTGTAACCGGACCATCTGCTTCTTTAACCGGCATATCTTTCTTCTCTTCTTTTTTACCCTCTTTATTTCTTTCTTTCTTTTCTGCTACTGCTTCTTTTTTTGCAGATGCCTTCTCTTCAACACGTTTATCTGTATCTGCCTGCATTTTTTCTTGATGCCGTTCACGGCCTTCAATACAAGCATCAGCTATTTTTGCAGTAATTAACCGAATTGATCTGATAGCATCATCATTACCCGGTATAATATAATCAATATCATCAGGATCACAGTTTGTATCTACAATCGCAACAATAGGAATGCCAAGACGGCGACCTTCACTTATGGCAATTGCCTCATTTTTAGGATCAACGATAAAAATGGCTCCGGGTACAGAATTCATAGAACTTATACCACCAAGGTTAGCATCCAATTTTTCTCGTAGTTTACCAAGTTTAAGTCTTTCTTTCTTGGGATAATCGTTAATTGTTCCATCATTTTCTATTGTTTTTAAATGATTTAGACGATCAACACTTTTTTTAACAGTCTGAAAATTGGTAAGCATTCCACCTAACCATCTGTTATGAACGTAAAACATTTCAGCACGATTTGCTTCTTCGTAAATAGATTCACGAGCCTGTTTTTTTGTTCCTACAAACAATACAGACTTACCTTCTGCTGCAACATTAGTAATAAAGTCGTATGCATCTTTGAACATCTTGACTGTTTTTTGAAGGTCAATAATGTAAATGCCATTTCTTGCCCCGAAGATATAAGGTTTCATCTTCGGATTCCAGCGTCTTGTTTGATGTCCAAAATGAACTCCAGCTTCGAGAAGTTCCCTCATTGTTACATAAGCCATCTTTGTCTCCATTTCTATCTTTTTAATTTTTTGGTTTTTCCACCGCCTTCTTCAACCTTTGATACCAACTTTTAAGAATCTATCATGGCAGATAAAATACGCCACAACAAAAATGAAAGTTTTTAAAATACAACTTTTTATTAACTTTCATATAAAAAAAGCACCTGGCACAAAGTCCGAAAGCGTGTGAGCTATTAACTTCCTGTAAAATAAAACATGTAAATATTTATTACATCTAATATTTATGCTTACTGCATTTTTTTTTGCAATCTCAATAGCTTTTACAGAATAATCAATGGCTGTAAAACTACCATCAGGAAATTCAGATGCAACCGATAAAATTATAGCTCCAGAGCCTGTGCCAAGTTCCAGAATGGACATTGTATTTTTATCAGGCAAAGAAGAGATAGTATCTAAAACAACTTCCACTAACGTTTCTGTATCCGGCCTTGGAATTAAAACATAAGGAGAAACTGAAAGTTCAAGACTCCAAAAACCTTTAGAGCCTATAATATAGGCAACAGGTTCTTTTTTTATACGCCTCTTTATTAGGGATTTAAATACTAATAACTCTTTATCGGTTAAAGGCTGGTCGTAACGAACATAAAGATCTATTCGTTTAAGATTTAGCACATGTGCAAGAAGAATTTCAGATGCAGATCTGGGGCTATCAACATTATGAGATTTAAAATATGAGGTTGTCCATTGCAGTAGTTTAAGTATATTCCACTTTGTATCAACCTCTTTATGATATGTTTGCATCTTGCAATGCCTGAGCTTGATTATACGTTCGGAGTTCATTAATTATAGTATCAATATCACCTTGCATTATAGATTCCAACTTATATAAGGTAAGTCCTATTCTATGATCAGTCATACGTCCTTGGGGAAAGTTATATGTTCTAATTCTTCCACTTCTATCACCGGAACCGATTTGTCCCTTTCTTTCTGATGCCCTTTTTTGCTGTTGCTCAGTTACCATCTTATCAAGAATCCGTGCACGCAAAACCTGCATTGCTTTTGCTTTATTTTTCCATTGTGATTTTTGATCCTGACAAGTTGCAACAATATTTGTTGGAAGATGTGTTAAGCGTACAGCGGAATCTGTTGTATTAACACTTTGTCCACCTGGACCTGATGCTCTAAATACATCCACCTTGATCTCAACAGGATCAATTTCTAATTCCACTTCTTCAGCTTCTGGAAGAACAGCAACAGTAACGGCTGAGGTATGTATCCTGCCCTGGGTTTCCGTTGTGGGAACTCGCTGAACCCGATGGGTTCCACTCTCATATTTAAAACAACTGTAAACACCCTTACCATGGATCATGGCAATAACTTCTTTTAATCCGCCGACATCAGTTTCATGGCTGTTCATTACTTCTACTTTCCAGCCTCTATTTTCTGCATATCTGCTATACATTCTAAAAAGATCACCTGCAAATAAACCAGCTTCATCTCCTCCTGTACCTGCACGAATTTCCATAATAACATTTTTATCATCAAGGGGATCTTTTGGTATTAAGAGGGTGCTTAACCGTTTCTCCAGTTTTTTTTGCTCTTCCGTAAGGGATACAATATCTTCTTTTGCAAGTTCTTTTATTTCCGAATCGCCATCTTTGAGCAACTCACGACTATCTTCAAGATCAGCCAAAAGTGTTTGATAGGGTCTATATACATCAACAATTTTGCCAAGTTCACCGTGCTCTTTAATGTACTTTTGGTATAAAACTCTATCTGCAACAACAGACGGATCACTTAAAAATTGTTCTAACTTTATAAAACGATCTTCAACACCCTTTAATTTTTCTAACATAACATCCCATAAAAAAAAGTCGAAACTTTATAAAAAGGATTTATAAACATACATGTATTATATAAACCTGCATCGGAGCATCTTATAGCTCACCATTTAGAATAATTACCTGACAGTCTATTATCCAACCACTACTTAGCATAGTACATCGTAAGCGTTAACAAGCACATCATCTTCCCATAAATAGTTTATCATATATAAGGTTTATTATATGACAAGCTGTTTATGGGAATATAAGGCACTTGTTAACACTTACAAATGTGAGATTACCGAAAAATCACATTTCCTGTTCGTAAACGGTTATAGTACATCTTTTATGTTCTCACTTACGACTATTTTATTATTATTTTTTGGCATTAAACTTCTCATATTTTTTACGGAAACGTTCAATACGTCCTGCCGTATCTACAAGTTTTTGCTTTCCCGTAAAAAAGGGGTGGCAATTAGAACAAATTTCTACTTTAATATCTTGCTTTGTTGATCCAACATCAATAACATTTCCACATGCACATGATGCCTGTGTTTTAAAATACTTAGGATGAATTTCTGCCTTCATTATTTTGCTACTCCTTAAATAAATTTATTATTTTATATGAAAGCCCATAAAAAAGCTATACACAAAGACTCTCATTTTTTTGTCGTGGCGTATTACCGCCATGGCAAGTGTCATAAACAGTTATTTATGTTTCATGAATTCATGGAATCTAAGAACTCTTGATTATCTTTTGTTCCTTCCATTTTTTCAAGTAAAAAACTCATACTATCAATGGTATTTAATGATCCAAAAAGTTTTCTTAATATCCACACACGATTTAAAATCTGGGGTTCTGTTAAAAGTTCTTCTTTTCTGGTTCCAGTTTTTTTAATATCAATAGCCGGATACATTCGCCTTTCAGAAAGTTTACGATCGAGAACAAGCTCCATATTTCCAGTGCCCTTAAACTCTTCAAAGATAACTTCATCCATACGACTTCCTGTTTCAATTAAAGCAGTAGCTATAATTGTCAGGCTTCCGCCATCTTCAATATTTCTTGCAGCACCAAAAAAACGTTTGGGACGATGCAGAGCATTAGAATCAACACCACCTGAAAGTATTTTTCCAGAAGGAGGCATAACCGAGTTATATGCACGGGCAAGCCTTGTTATACTATCTAATAAAATTACAACATCTTTTTTATGCTCAACCAATCTTTTTGCCTTTTCAATTACCATTTCAGCAACTTGAACATGACGTTCCGCAGGTTCATCAAATGTAGAGCTTATTACTTCTGCATCAACAGTTCTAGCCATATCTGTTACTTCTTCCGGACGTTCATCTATCAGAAGAATAATGGGAATAACATTGTTATGTGCAGCAATAATACTATTTGCAATATTTTGCAAAAGCATTGTTTTACCTGACCTTGGAGGAGAGACAATAAGTCCCCTCTGTCCAAACCCAATTGGTGCCATAAGATCAATTATACGAGTTGAATAATTATCGGATTCATTCTCAATATTCATTTTATTATCGGGATAAAGTGGTGTAAGGTTATCAAATAGAATTTTTTCCCTTGCAATTTCAGGGTTTTCATAATTGATAGCCTCTACCTTTAATAATGCAAAATATCTTTCCGATTCTTTAGGCTGACGAATCTGACCGGATACGGTATCACCTGTTCTTAAATTAAAACGACGGATCTGTGAGGGTGAAACATAAATATCATCTGGTCCTGGGAGATAATTACAATCAGGAGCCCTCAGAAAACCAAATCCATCCGGTAGTATTTCCAAAGTTCCTTCTCCAAAAATCTGTCCTGTTCTTTCAATTTCAGATTGAAGCAATGCAAATATAAGCTCTTGTTTTCTCATACCCGCCGCACCATCAATCTTGAACTTTTTTGCCATTGTTGTAAGTTCACTGATCTTTAATTTTTTTAACTCAACAATATTCATTAATTTTTTCCACCCTTATAACAATTTAAAATTAAAACAGTCACACAAATAATTATCTAACAGTTTACACACTTAAAAAAGTTCCTAATCCGCAACACAACAACCAGCCATAACAATTGTCATACCAGAACTGTCATAATAGATAATAATAAAAGTTTTTAAAGGCAACACCTTTTAAAGATTTTGCCATGGCGGATAATACACTCCCCCAATAAAAAATGAAAGTCTCTATAATACAGATTTCCTATGGACTTTCATATAAAACTTTTTATATAAATCATTACAAAAAAATAATTTAACATTTTTGTATCGGTACAATAAACAGACAACGATAAAATGAAAACTAAACCTGCAGTCTTGAAGAGCAGAAAAGATAAAATTTTATATGCACAACCTTTCTTAACTATGCACACCAAACACGAAAACAAGCACTTTGTGTACATAATAAAAAGCCTTATCTTGCAACACTATATTAATAATGTAGCAAAAGTCAAGGTTTTTCAAACATTTAATTAATTTTTTTTTATCGAGTCCTTGACAAAACAATACAACTTAAATAGAAAGCTTAATCAATAGAGAATTTACAATGTAAAATAAATGCAAGTTTAATATTTTAAGGAGAACATTATGAACATTTTATTTTTTGGACCAAACGGCAGTGGCAAGGGTACCCAGGGTTCTATTCTTAAGGATAAGTACAATGTTGCACATGTGGAATCAGGTGCTATTTTTCGCGAGAACATCAAGGGCGGAACCGAACTTGGTAAAAAAGCTAAAGAGTACATCGACAAAGGTGATTTGGTTCCAGATGAAATCACAATCCCCATGATACTTGATAGACTTAAACAAGATGACTGTAAAAATGGATGGCTCTTAGATGGATTTCCACGAAACAAGGTACAGGCTGAAAAGCTTGATGAATCTCTTAAAGCCGCCGGCATTACCCTTAATTATGTTGTAGAACTTCTTCTTGATCGTGAAATTGCCAAAAATAGAATTATGGGGAGAAGACTTTGTGAAAATGACAATAATCACCCTAACAATATTTTTATTGATGTTATCAAGCCAGATGGTGATAAATGTCGTGTATGTGGCGGTAATCTCTCCACACGAGATGATGACCAAGATGCAAGTGCTATAGATAAACGCCATAGTATTTATTATGATACAGATACCGGTACTTTGGCGGCAGCTTATTATTTCAAAGATGTGGCCAGTGGTACAGAAGAGACAAAATATATTACCCTTGAAGG
>NBLS01000117.1 GCA_002084385.1 Desulfobacteraceae bacterium 4572_19 | reverse complement strand
AAAATTTTTCCATCGCCTATTTTACCGGTACTTGCTGTGTTTACTATCATATCAATTACCTGAGAAACTCTTTTTGCTTCGACTACAATTTCCAACTTTTTTATACTCTCTATTGTATCTTTTTTATTAATTTTTAAACCATTTACAGCAGACCTTACATAAAACACATTAACCACCTGGTCAACTTTTGTAGAAATTTTTGCAATTCTAATATCTAATTCACACTTATCAAGAACATCCGTTATTCTAAAAAGCAGTCCGTTATAGTTAGACGAAAACACCTCTATAATAGTAAAAAACCTTGATGAGTGATTGTCAAAATTAATACGATAGGGTTCAATGCTATGGGGTTTGGTTCTTCTTTGCATACCAACTTTATCCGTGCTTTTATGGAGTACAGAAAGATAGGTATTGTCTTGAAGTGCAAGATTTAGATCTTTTTTGGTTTTTTCCCATACCTTATCTTCATAAAGCAAATCAACAGGAGGCTTTACCCTGAAAATATCAAAAGCAATATTATTACCCCAAACATTACCCTGTGCTTCAACAATCCATATACCATTAAGAGCAAAAACACCAGCTGCTTTGGAAAAAAAACCGGATCTTTCCTTTCCACATATTGTAACTGTACGTAATCCAGAACCCTCTTTTCTATCAATTTCCCAAACAAATTCAGCACTTCCCAGGTTTTCATAAAGTCTAATATGTTTTTGAATATCCCTTGATGAAGTTGAAAGAAGATAACGAATGGACATGGTTTCTACTTTTGCCAACAGCTTTTTTTTTTCTGCCGGAGTTTTTGCACAGGTGCAAATCATATTTTTTTTATAACCAAGATTTTTTAATGCATTTCTCTTAGACAGTTCTCCACTTTTCAAAGCATCTAAAACCTTGCTAAAAAGATCGTGTAAAAGATGAGCTGTCCATTCATTCCATGCTTTAGGTCCGGTTGCAATAGAGTCCGCTATAGTTAATAGAAATAACATTTTTAATCGGGTTGCATCTTTAATTTTACCGGCACAGAAAAAAATCGTATCCTCATCATGGAGATCTCTTCTTGTCGCTATTTTTACAAGAAACAGATGGTTTTCAATTAAAAAGACAATATCTTCCAAAGAAGTCCCTTCAATACCACTTCTTTTTAATACAACCCGTGCAATTTTAGCTCCGGTTTTTGAGTGATCATAATCTGAATCTGCTTTACCTATATCATGGAGCAGAGCCGCCCATAATAATAGTTTTCGGCGTTTTAATCCACAATACAGCTCGGAGCATAATTTATTGCAAGCTCCACCATTCATATTTCTGAAATCTTTAAGAACCTGAACTGTTCGTAAAGAGTGCAAATCAACAGGATAAAGATGGTATTGATTATATTGAATTCTATTTTCAATTTTTCTAAATTCCGGAATAAATTGTCCGAGAAAACCTGTATTATGCATTTCAAAAAGAACATTATATTTACGCGACTGTGTCACTAATATACGTTCAAAAACAACTACGTTCTCTTGCTGTTTTATAATAACCTGTCTGGAAAGCTTTAACATATCAATTTGCATTAAATGATACTGTTTTAGGTTTTCCATTTTTCCATGCAGGGTGCTTAAAAATATCTCTACTGGTCGCTGACCATTTTTTTCTTTTAATTTAAGCATTGTTGCCAATGAAATCTGATGCTCAAAATAGAGTTGATCGCATTTCCTGCCGGTAATAAAATGCAACCTATTGCGAACATTCCATATATAATTAAGAGATTGTTGTAAGGCAACTTTTTCTTCACGGGAGATACATCCGTTATATTCAAGATCCCTTGGACGGTTAAAATTTTTTTTAATTCCTGCAAACCAGAGCATTGCATGATAGTCACGCAATCCGCCTTGTCCATCTTTAATGTTTGGCTCTAAAAGATATGTTGAATCACCAAACCTTTCATGCCGTTTTCGATTTCTATCAATAATTAATTTAATAATTACTTCTGATTCCGGCTTGATAACGGTTTTTATAAATAAATCTTCAAACTCCCAGAAAAGATCTGAAGCACCGCAGATAAATCGGGCATCTAAAAGAGCTGTAAGGGTTTCAAGGCTTTTACTTGATAGTTTTACACAATCTTCGATGGTTCGTACCGCATAACCAATTTCCAGATCAACATCCCACAAGGGATATACAAATTCTCTAACAAGCTCTCCTACTTTTTCTGGAATTTTATCTCTAAAAAGAACAAGAAAATCAACATCTGAATGGATACATTGCTCTCGCCTGCCATACCCTCCAAGGGCAATAATTGCATATGGGTTTTTTGCAATACCTATCGTAAGGCCGGCTTTACTCTCTGCAAAACTGTCACAAAAATAATCATCTATAAGCTGTGCATTGCGATCAAGAAAATTAGGAACTTTCCCCTTGATAAAACTTGCTGTAAGTTTTTCCCTATTTTGTTTTAAAGTTTTTTGAAGCATAGCATATTTTTTATTTGTGAACTTTTAAGCATTTTTTTCGAGTATTTTATCGGTTTGCTTTCCCTCTAATTCTTCTTGATCCGGTTTTTTTTCTTCCAGCTCATCGTTAGTTGCCTTTTTAAAATTTTTTATTCCCTTTCCAATCCCCGATCCTATTTCCGGTAACTTACCGGCTCCGAAAATAATAAGAATAATTACAAGAATAATTATTAATTCCGGCATTCCAATTCCAAACATAGCTATCTCCTTTTTTGTAACCGTTCACGAACAAAAAATGTGATTTTTCAGTAATTTCACATTTGTAAGCGTTCACAAGTCTTATATTCGCATAAACAGCTTATCATATAATAGTTGTCCTAAATATATATGACAAGCTATTTATGCGAAGATGAGGTATTGTGAACGCTTACCCTTTTTTATGTCTTAAATTAAGACTCTTACTATGAGTCATAAATCTTATAGTATCAAGTTTTATTTTTAACAATAATACAAAAAAACACTTGTATCATTTTATTTATTAGCATATTGATTCTTTTTTCATATGAAAGTTCATAGAAATGCTACGTTATAAAGACTTTCATTTTTTGTTGTGGCGTACTATTCGCCGTGGCGGTTATATAAAAAATAACCATTTACGAATAAAAATATATATTTTCTGGTAAAAAGGAGTGTTAAAATGACAATTAAGAAATTTACAGGTGCATCCAATTATGTGTTGGATGATGAACTTGCAAAAATAGTTAATATTTCCATGGCTCTGGAAATGCCACTTCTTCTTAAAGGCGAGCCGGGTACAGGAAAAACCATGCTTGGGTATTCCATTGCACAAACTTTGAAAATGCCCCTTATTGTTTTAAATGTAAAATCCAGCATGAAACTTATTGAGGCACTTTATAATGGGAAAAATCGGACAGGCTTTTACAGCCGATGAGCGGACAGTTCTTCTTATTGATGAGATAGATAAAGCCGATACAGATTTTCAAGATGATATGCTTGACGTGTTAGATCAGATGCAGTTTGATATTATAGAAACTGATAAAACGATAAAAACAAAAAAAAGACCTGTAATACTAATTACATCAAATGCTAAAAAAGACCTTTCAGATCCATTTCTTGGAAGGTGCAATTTTCATCATATTGCATTTCCTGATCCTAAAATGATGAGAAAAATAATTAATGCCCACTTTCCTGAAATTGATTCAAAACTTGCCGAAAATGCTATTCAGGCTTTTTACAAACTTCGAGAGTTAGATGCTATTGAAAAAAAACCAGCCACAAGGGAGCTTATAAACTGGTTACGTGCTCTTCAGGTTGACCCCGATTTTAAAGCAAGCAAACTGGTAAAAGGAGAGATACCATATCTTGGTATCCTGTTTAAAAAAAGTCCTGATTATGCAAGGGCGGCAGCTGGTTTAATTCGACGCAGAATATTTTAAGGTGGCTTTATGTTTATCAATTTTTTTTATAAGTTAAGGGATATGGGTATTCCCATCAGCCCCACATCTTTTTTAAAACTTCAAAAAGCCCTTTCAAACGGCATGATAAACTCGTTAGATGATTTTTATATAACAGCAAGAACTGTTCTTATAAAAAGTGAAAGATATTTTGATCTTTTCGATAGGATTTTTGCACACTATTTTGAAGGAGCCGAACTTCCTGATACAGAAGGGTTAGAGCTTGATGAAATTGTAAACTCCATGTTAAATGAGTGGTTAAAAAATCCAAAACAGCTTGCAAACGCCCTTGGTCTTGATGAAAAAGAGTTAAGCAAACTCTCCCCCGATGAATTAATAGATTACTTTAAAAAGAGACTTAAAGATCAAACTGAACGCCATGATGGGGGCAGTAAATGGATAGGCACAGGTGGCAGATCTCCTGTTGGACATTCGGGACATCACCCTGGGGGAATGCGTGTCGGCGGAGGTTCCCAAAACAGATCAGCTGTAAAAGTTGCAGGGGAAAGAAGGTATAAAGAGTATTCAACAGAAGGACCTTTAACCCAATCAATGATAGGTGAAGCATTAAAACGTTTAAGAAATCTTACACCGGCAGGTCCCAAAGATGTAATAAATATTGATGAGAGTATTTATCAAACCATGAAAAATGCAGGGGAGATTGAAATAGTTTTTGAAAGGGGAATGAAAGACCGTCTGAAATTAATCCTTGCCATAGATAATGGTGGGTGGTCAATGGATCCTTATATTTCAATTGTTCAAACAATTTTTGATTATGCAAGGGCACAGTTTAAAGATATCTCAACTTATTTTTTCCATAACACCATATATGCCCATATGTGGAAAGATTCCCAACGATACCAACAACCTGTTAATGTAAATGATTTTACACGATTGGACCCTGATACTCGGCTGATTATCGTAGGAGATGCCAGCATGGCACCATACGAACTTATGTCAACCAACGGCTCCATATACATTCAGGACAGAAGTGGAAAACCAAGCCTTGAACAGTTAAAATTTCTTTCCGAAACTTTTCCCCATTGTGTATGGCTAAACCCTGTTCAAGCAAATATGTGGGGCTACACCCAAACAATTCAAATGATAGGCTCAATTTTCCCCATGTTTGAACTCTCCCTCGACGGCTTGGAAAAGGCGGTGGGGCAGTTGATGGCAAAGTAA